>NZ_JNKH01000007.1:0-169235 GCF_000701985.1 Butyrivibrio sp. WCE2006
TGCGGCATAACAGAAACCTCTTCCGACGCAGAGTCGGTGGAGGTAGTTCATAAGCCTGTGACGGAATACAAGAACATGAAGGAGCCTTTTGACTATCTTCATGCTACTGACTATGGTTATGATAATCTTACACGACATGATTTTTATGGAAAACGCACGTTTTCCGCAGATGAATACGTGATGTATTGCGGTACGCATAGCGATCACATTTTGATTCCCGAGCCGTATAAAACAAAGTTTTTCGAAGGACTGCGGAGTGCGGTGCTTGCGGGCGGAGATAAAGTAGAGTTCCGGGATACCTATGTGCTGTATCTTGCGAAGAAACCGGCGTAAGCGGATAGTAAACAGCATTATGCATGTAAAGTGTTTATTGCTTTGCATGCATAATGATTTTGTTTGTTGCTATGGATTCACAAAAAACGGGATCGCTTAATCTGAGGATGAATAAAACCTATGCCGATATTCTGCATAGTGGAAATCAAAGTTCTAGTGCTGCTTTGAGGTAGTCTGCAGCCTCCCGTATGGTCTCTTCCGAAAATGGGGAACCAAATCCCATGTAGGAAAGTGCATCCATGAAATCCCTTGAACCGCCAATCTCACCAAGCTTAATGAACATGGAGGCACCTTTCTTCTTATCCTTTTTGAACTCATTAGCAAGAAAAATCGCTGCCATTGTACATATAGAATAAGTAATTGAGTATCTGGGGTGCAAATAGATATTGAAGGTCTTGTAAAGTGTAGCTCCTTTTTCCAACAGTTCCGGATGCAGCTGAGTTACCTCAGGATGATATATTTCTGTCAGCTCGTTGAATTTATCAATTCGCTCTTTCGGTGTTACATCGGGGCATCCGTAGAGGAAGGTCTCAAACTCGTGTAATCTGCAGTAATCTGTTATATCTTCCAAAAATAACGCAAGATTTCCCTTGATATACTTATCAGCTTCTTGGCCGAAAAATAAATCCGCATATTCCATAGCTATAAGTTCCATGGTCTTTGAAGGCACTTCAGATAGATCCTGAACCTGCCCCCAAAGTTCATTATCCTCATATTTATCTATGGACAGCTGATTCTGCATGGCATGACCGGATTCGTGACAGACAGTTGTCACATTATTAGCTTCACCCAGATAATTCGCATATATGAATGGTATTTTTTGTTCCGGCATTTTTACACAAAATGCCAAACCGGTTACTTTTTTGTCAGAAGCTTCAATGTTTATATAGCCATTTTCCCGTATTCTTTTGAAAATAGCCCCGAGCCTTGGATCCATGTTATCGTACATTTCCTGGATTTTTTCTATAATAAATTTGGAATCGCCTAGAGGCTTAGCATTTCCATCAGCAAAGTAAATCTCAGTGTCATCAGAGGTATATGCTTCAAGGTTTAATCTCTTTTGCAGAGCCTCATTATTCCTTCGAACAAGAGGTAAAATGTATTTCTTTACGTTATCGCAAAACTGCTGCAGTTCTTTTTCGCCATATGTATATCTGTTTTTTTGGACATTGGCATACTCAAGATAATTTTTGTATCCGTTGGCAACAGCAATCTTATGACGGACATCAACCAATTCGCTAAGGAATTTTCCCATTTTCTCTCCGTTATCAGCAAAACCCTTATCTTTTGCATAGCGGGCGTTATGCCTGATGACAGGATTTTCAGAGTTTTCTACAGTTTCGAGATAAGATGCGGATACTTTCTTACCTTCGTAATCAAATTCTATCTTAGACGCAAATTCGTGAATCTGAGCCATTATCTCCTGTTCTTTAGCAAGATACTCATGTCCTGCTGAAACGAGAGTTTTATCCTTAAGCTGTGATTCCAACAAAAAAGAGCCATTCTTTTCTTCGAAGTGTGCCCTGTAACTGCAAGATGCGATTACATCATAAATAACAGTCGTATCTATCATGGAAAGCTGACCCATGACATTAGCAACCTCCTCGCTGACCTTCTCGTCAGTTCCATCAAGATAGCTCTGAATGTAGATATATGTAGACATAGATACTGCGTGATTTAATGCATCATAATATTCCTGTAAAAGTGCATCAATGGTGTCGGTATCCGCCTCAGCCTTAATACTATTAACAACTTTATTAATTTTTTCTCTGAGAGCCTCAAAATCAGGTCTCTCGTACTTAATCTGATCAAAATTTGTCATACCCCAAATAATTCTCCTAACTTTTTTCATACTGCAAAAACACAACTACCCTCAGAATACTCATTATATCAGAGGGTAGCGTACTGCAACAAGGAATATATGCCGCAAATAAGAGAAGGATTTTATGCAGGTTCAAGTCTTTGATTTGGACACGAAAGTGCTTTTGAAAGTTCCTTTCGATAACAACTGTTTTCGGCAGTTTTACTAATGGTCAAAGATAATTTTAAAAGCTAAAATATGTTTACTTGAAGAGATTCGAAGATTCTTCAGATAATAGAGGCCAGGCAGTGCTATGGGAATACCCACGGTGTTGTCTGGCTTCGCCAATTAATCCGGATCATCAGACAATAAATAAAAAAGGCACTTGAGATCAGGCATTCTTTCCATAATATCAGCGTCAGACAGTTTTACTCCGGTAGTTCCGATTTGCTCTACGTCATAAGAAGCAACAACGTTGCTATATTTTCAACCGAAACAGAGCCTGTTTCAAATATACTACTTGAAACAGGCCCTGCATAATCTTTGATACTTTCTATTGGAAAATTTTGTAAACAATAGAATTGACCTCGAGCATCCGGAGGAATCACTGATTTATCATCTTTCTGTATTGTGTTGGAGTCATTCCTTTTTCCTGCCTGAATATTCTGGTGAAATAAGTAACATCAGGAATTCCGCATGAATTAGCCACTTCCTGAATCTGAAGATCAGTGGCATTTAAAAGGAATATTGCATGTTCAAGGCGTTTAAAATTAACATAGCCGGTGAAAGTTTTGGATGTTTCTTTTTTAAATAATGTAGCCAGATAGCTTTTATTAAGTCCAAGGCTAGCGGCTGTACTTTGTAATGTGAGTTCTGTGTTTGTCAAATTTTGCATAATGTGGTTTAGGACTTTTTGCATTGTAGCTGAATAGCCTGTTGTGGAATTGTGCTGAACCATTGTGCAGTATTTTTTAAGTATTTCTCTGTGAATATCCTTATCCTGGTTAGGAGATGTCATATTCTCAATTTTTATAGCCATACGTCTGGACATCTCATCAAGATGGATGGGATGGACATTACCCCTTTCAGCGCCTTTGCGGCAGATGGTGTTGAAGGCAAGGAGATTATTCTTTTTACTTCTAAGTGTGCTTGTGGAGCGGTTGTCGATATTGCTGAGAGCCTGATCGGTGCTGTATTTCATGGCAGAGTTGAAGTCTCCTCTTGAAATGGAATCAATAACTTTTTCTTCTAATCCATAGCGGTATTCGAGTCTCTGCATAATATCTTCATAATTGTTATTATCCATGGCAGTCAGATAATCGGTATCGCCTTTAACAGGCTGCTTAAGATATTCTATTCTGAAATTCCCGATTCCATAGACATTTTCGCCAAGGGTTTCAAGGAAAGCCTCAATTACGGAACTGTCACGAAGACAGGGAATGGTTGCTAAATACTGATTTATAAAAGAGTGCAGTGATGAAGGAATTCCAAGCTTATCGCAGATCTCAGTGGTACGATATACTCCGGAAATTTCTGTAAGGTATGGACCTATATATAGTGAAGTTTCAAGCTCCTGGTTTGGAACCGGAATTAATATATAGTGACATTCGTACATATCACTCAACATATAGATTATGTGATTATCGGTAAAATGGGGATCTATTCCTTCAAACTGTGTTACGGATACAGATGTTGGTTGCAGAATAGCTCTCCTAAGTCCCAGGTCAATTTCATCTGATAAAGGCTCATTTATGTTAACAACGTGGTTACCTAAATTTAATTTATTAAAAAAAGACACTGCATAATTTAAAAACTGATTTTGCATAATATAACAAAACCTCCATAGTAATCTCTAGTTGGGCGCTCCCTAGAATATAGAACTGAAATATATCTAAAAAGAAATTATATTATATTTTCCAGTGTAAATAGAACTATATTTTGATGACATTGTATTATATTTTGTTTATGAGATAAAGAGTAAATATAATACTAAAATGAATAAATATAGTTCTTTTTGCTTTTCAAAAATAAGATTATTATAACCTCACAAAGAACATGTTGTATTGGGGACAACATAAATTAGGAGGGTAATTATGGAACAGAACATTAGCGGTGTTAACAGGGCCAAATGGTGGCAAATAGCAGGACTTGCAGTTAATGATGTTGCAACCAATTTATATATGTGGGAGATGATTTTTATCTCATATTATCTGAATGGTATTGTTGGTGCCGGGGTGGTAATCGCATCTTCTCTTGCGACAGTAATGAGACTGTGGGATGGAATCACGGATCCTATTATAGGAATCATTCTTGATAAGACTGGTGGAAAGTTCGGAAAGAACAGACCTTTTCTTGTAATTGGTCAGCTCATAATGCTTGTGATGTCAGCATTTATGTTCTTTGTAACACCTAAATTTCCAAAGGCAGCACAGTTTGCAGTATTTGTAATATTCTATGCTTTATACATCATAGGTTACACATGCCAGTGCGTAGTTACAAAATCAGCTCAGACATGTCTTACTAATGATCCGAAGCAGAGACCTACATTTGGAATTTATGCCGGAATTTTTGGCTCCATATTCTTCACAGTAGCTCCTCTGTATTCATACACATATCTTTTAGGAAAGCATCAGTATCAGTTCGGAATGGAATACTTCCAGGAAATGTGGGTAGTTGTAGCTGTTCTTTCTTTCGTTCTTACAGCAATAGCATATATCGCTATCAGAGGAAAAGATAAGCCTGAATTTTACGGAATTGGCAATGGCCAGGAACAGAAAGTCAGCATTAAGGATTACATTGAGGTTCTTAAGAAAAATCGCGCATTACAGATGCTTGTAATTTCAGCTTCTACAGATAAGCTTGCAACTTCAATGAACGGAAATGCGACAGTAGCAATTATCGTATATGCAATTATCTGCAAAAACGCAGGAGCAGCAGGACTGGTTGGTACTTATACTCTTGTTCCCAGCATAATAATTCTTTTCCTTGGAATCGGTTATGTGGCAAGAAAGTTTGGACAGATGAAGGGATTCAAGTATTCAAGCTATGCAGCACTCTTTACTATGATTGCTCTTATAGCTATGTTTATTTTTGGTGATCCCACTCAGCTTTCACTTCCAGGAGATGGAAAGTTTGCAGGATGGAATACATTTTCACTGGCATTTGTAGTACTAATGGTTCTTTATACAGGATTTAAGCAGATAGCCGGAAGCCTGGTTTATCCTATGACAGCAGATTGCACGGATTATGAAGTATATAGAAGTGGAAAATACGTACCGGGACTTATCGGAACAGTTTTCAGCTTTATTGATAAGCTCATCTCATCATTGGCACCACTTATCATTGGCGTTCTTTGCGCAGCAGTAAGCTCTTCATCTGAGCTTCCTACAGCTGAGACACCATATTCTGCAGGACTTGCAGCAGTTGGCCTGTTCTGCATGTTTGGAATTATTATTTTTGGATATCTCTGCAATATAATTGCAATGCATTTCTATCCGCTTACTAAGGAAAAAATGGAATCTATTTCAGCAGACATTGCGAGAATAAAGAGAGAATCAACAAATGAAAGTAAAATTGAATTAAAAAAAAAGGGAGCATGATATAAATGGTAGATCTTAAGGCAAAGCCCTTTAACCTTAATAGCGAACAAATAAGTTGGGTACATAATACATTAGAATCTTTGAGTGAAGAGGAGAAAATAGGACAGCTTTTCATAAATCTCACAGTACAGAGGGATAAAGAGACACTGTCAAAGCTTGTGAACGAATACCACATTGGTGGTGTTCGTTGGCAGGGCGGTACACTTGAAGAGGTCTATGAGCAGAATAAATATTTCCAGGAAAATAGCAAGGTTCCGGTGCTTATAGCAGCCAATACGGAGGCTGGAGGAAACGGTGCTGTTTCTGAGGGAACGCTGGTTGCATCAGGAGCTGCCTGCGGAGCTTCAAAAAGCGATGAAACAGTCAGAGATATGGCTGCAGTTGGAGCTGAGGAAGCAAAAGCAGTAGGCTGTAACTGGGTATTTGCACCTGTTTGCGATGTGGTTTCAAACTGGAGAAATACAATAGTAAATACCAGAGCTTTCGGAAATGATCCTAAACTTGTTGCCGAGCGTTCGCTTGTATATATGAAAGAGAACATGAAAAGGGGTATTGCCTGTGCTGCCAAGCACTTTCCGGGCGATGGTTCTGAAGAAAGAGATCAGCACCTGGTTATGGGATGCAACGATCTGTCAGTAGAAGAGTGGGATGAAAGTTTCGGTTATGTGTACAAAACTCTTATTGATGAAGGTCTTGCAAGTATCATGGTTGGACATATATGCCAGCCTGCATATTCGAAAAAATTTATTCCTGGAATCAAAGACGGTGAAATAAAGCCGGCAACCCTTTCGCCTGAACTGCTTCAGAATTTACTTAGGGACCAGCTTGGATTCAACGGACTCATTGTAACTGATGCGTCTCATATGGTTGGACTTACTGCATCAATGTCAAGAAAAGACTATATTCCGGGCGTTATAGCAGCCGGATGTGACATGATTCTGTTTTTCAATGATCCAAAAGAAGACATCGGATATGTGAAAGAGGGTCTTGAGAGCGGGGTAATCTCAAAGGAAAGATTCGAAGATGCACTCCTTAGAATTCTTGGACTTAAGGCTATTCTTGGCTTAAATGAGCTTAAATTCCCTGGGAAAGAAGGTCTTAAAACAGTTGGATGTGATGCTCATCATGAACTTGCTGCTAAAGCTGCAGATGAAAGTATAACTCTTGTAAAGGATACCCAGGGCGTACTTCCGGTAAATCCTGCAGATAAGAAAAAACTTAGATTATATTTTATTGAGAGTGCACCAGTATCCATGGCAAATGGTGCTGACAAAGCAAAGGCAAACCTTATTAAAGAGCTGGAAGCTGCTGGATTTAATGTAACTGCGCCAAAAGACTATTATGAATATGAAATGGAAGGACCAAGTCCTTTTAATAAGTTTAAGGTAATGAGTCATGAGTCACGTGAGAAATTCAAGAAAAACACAGATCTGGTTCTGTTTGTCATAAACATGAAGGGATATGCTCAGACTAACAATGTCAGATTATGTTATGATGCATCACACTCATCACAGAATCCATGGTTTGTCGGAGAAGTTCCTACAATAGCTATTTCGCTGAATTATACGAATCATCTTATAGATGTGCCTATGATGAAAACCTTTATAAATGCATATGCTGATTCTAAGGAATATCTTCATGCTTTGGTTGAAAAAATCGTTGGAAAATCAGAGTTTAAGGGTACTGCAAATGATTTGGTATGGTGCGGGCGCTGGGATACAAAATTGTGATTTTGAGGTCGATTTTGTCCGCAATAAGCAAAAAAGTTTAAAAATCTAAAAAATGATAATAAAGCCATTCATTGCAGGTTTATATGCAATGAATGGCAATATTTATAGAAGGAAGAGAAATATGTCAGTTTTTGATAACTTTGTTAAAAAGAATAATTTCATAGTATGTATAGATTCTGATGGCTGTGCCATGGATACAATGAATATTAAGCACATTAGATGCTTTGGCCCCTGTATGGTGGATGAGTGGGACCTTGATCAGTGGAGAGATGACATTTTAAACAGATGGAATGAGATTAATCTGTTTTCAAAAACAAGAGGAATAAACAGATTCAAAGGCCTTGCGATGATGCTGTCTGAAGTGAATGATAAATACTGTGAGATAGATGGTATAAAGGCTTTATGCACCTGGACTGAGGATGCACCTGAGTTATCAAATGATGCAATGGAAAAAATGATTAAAGCAAATGAGATTTTTGCTAAGGCACTAAATTGGAGCATAGCTGTTAATAAAGGAATAGATGCGTTACCAAAGGAGGAGATTAAGCCTTTTGGAGGAGTTAAGGAAGCCCTTGAGGAAATACACAAGCATTGTGATATTGCTGTAGTTTCAAGTGCTAATCCGGAAGCAGTTAAAGCCGAATGGGACAGATTTGGACTTTTACCCTATGTGGATGTTGTGTGCACTCAGGATATGGGAAGTAAGGCATTTTGTATTGGTGAACTGGCAAAGAAGGGATATACATTATCAAATATCCTTATGTGCGGTGATGCAGTTGGAGATCTTAATGCTGCAAATTCAGTAGGGGTACACTATTATCCCATCCGCGTAAGGCATGAAGAGGAATCCTGGAAAGAACTTTTGGCTGAGACAATGCCGAGATTTCTTGAAGGAAATTTTGATATGGAGTATCAAAAAGAACTTATAGATAAGTTTATGGATAACTTCTAGGAAAAAATGATATTATTGAATTAAAGATAAGTAGAAGTTTGCCACATTATTGATGAGCCAATATCAAGCAGATATTTGTACATAGTTTCTTAAATAACCAGACAGGTTATTTTGCAAAGTGGAGATGAATCTATGGTAAAGACAGTAGTTATCGAGGATATGAACCATCTTTATGAGCTTTTAAATGAGCAGGCATATCGTTCTGATATCAAGAGAAACAGAAATCTCTATGTCTACAGGGGACAGCCGGATGCTTCATTCGTGCTGACAACCAGCCTTGCAAGGAACTGTAAGGAAAAGAAAAAAGAGCTTGAACCATGTATGCTCAGAAATTTCACGAAATATGCAGTTCTTGAAGAACCCTCAATTGAGAAATCTGTGTGGCGGCAAATGATTTTTGGACAGCATCATGGGCTTCCCACAAGACTTCTTGATTGGTCATTTTCACCGCTTATTGCGCTGCACTTTTCAGTGACGGAAAGTGATCTCGAAGATATGGAAAGCAGAGACAGTGCTGTCTGGCGCACGGATATCCATGAGCTTCATGATCTTCTTCCGGAAAAATATAGGGCTATATCTGAAAAATACAGTACAACAGTTTTCTCAGTAGATATGTTGGCGGAGGCTTGTGAGAGTCTTGCTATGTATGATTCAGACATGGGAGATTCGGCTATGCTTATGATAGAACCTCCGTCTGTAGATGTGAGAATTGTCAATCAGTATTCTTTTTTCTCGGTAATTCCAAGCAAGATGAATGATATTGAAGGATTTCTTGATTCACATACGGAAAACACGGTTCGCTACATTATAAGTAAGAAGATCAGATGGCAGATAAGAGATATGCTGGATCATCAAAATATCTCAGAACGCATCGTATATCCGGGGCTGGATGGGCTTTCTAAATGGCTTGGACGCCATTACTATGTCAGATGATTTTTGGTAATAGTGAAGGTGATTTAACAGCTTTAAACTTTTAAAACATAATAAAAACAAGGCTGCTAAACAATTATGTGTCTGGCAGCCTTTTATTTTATGAGATTTTAAGTGTAGTGTCTTATGCGAAGATCGATACCTGTTTTACTGGATAGCTCTTTGCATCTTGTGATTTCATCCTCAGGAAGAACGTCTACGATCGACCATTTTACATTTTTAATACGTTTTTTGCATTCCACAGCAAAATCTACCATTTTATTAAATGCATCCGGCACCTGAGGTCTTGTCACCTTTTCATACTCCTCGCTGCCGGGAGCATTTAGGCTAATTGAAACGCTGTCGATCATATCGGCAAGCTCGGGAACGATGTTTCTGCCGTTTTCTTCGTTGCCAAGACCATTGGTATTGAGTCGGATTTTCAGATGTTTTTCTTCCTTTGCAACCTTGGCTGCGGCGAGAAGAATATCAAGCTCACAGGTTGGCTCGCCGTATCCGCAGAAGACAAGCTCATCAAAGCCTGTGAAGTCATAATTTCTTATCGCTTCAATAACCTCTTCTTTTGTAGGATTTACTTGATGCCACAGAGTATCTGCATCACCTATACCGTCTTTTAAGAATCTTATGCAGAAAGTACATCTGCAATTACACTTATTTGTGATGTTCGCATACACTGAAGTTTTGTATGTATATAAAATATCTGCCATTTCTATTTACCTCGAAAACTCTATTTCTGACTTACATAGTCAGATTCTGATTTTTAATAGTCAAAATCTTACTCTTATGATACTCAGATCTTTTAAACCTGAAAAATAGTCTTTTTGATGCTGGCGCCTTCAAATGCAATAGCCGCAATGTAGAAAAACAGTGCGCTTCCGCCGGATTGAACAAGGCTTCCGGTAAAGGCTGAAAATATAGCTGTTTTTGTTCCAAACAGAATTGCTTCTGCGATGTAGTAACCGGTGGCTGAAATGAAAAATGATATTATTGGAGCCACAATGTTTCTCTTTGAGAGAAGAGATGATTTTTTACTTGTAAAGGGCAGCACTATAAGCATCTTTATTATAACTGTTGCAACGGTCCACATGGGAGCTGTAAGAAGATCAGCAATTCCTCCGCCAATAGCACCTACTGCCATAGCATAGGGCGTAGGAAGAAGTACCGCTGCAAGGTAAATTATGGTATCGCCAAAATGAACATATCCGCCGTTTATACCAACAGGTATATGGAAGATATAAGCAGTGAAAATCACGGTTAATGCTGCCATGACACCGGTTAATGTGATAAGTCTTGTCTTTGAGTTTGTGTTTACTTCTTTCATACTTTTTACTCCTCCGTTTTTAATATTTTTTCAAAATCTATGCCGTAGTTTCTGTCTGCAGAGTCTGTTTTTGAAATTGCTCTACTGATGAAATCCGCTGCTTTTGAAACGGCATCAGTAATACATTTGCCGTTAAGCAGATTGCCCATAAGGGATGCTGCAAACAGATCGCCGGTCCCTGAATAGCTTCTGCCATTGGTTGAGGATCTTAGTACAGTAGCATCATCCTTATGAATCACTACGTTGCATACAGTATTTGTATTTTCCAGGATTCCGGTTACCACAACGCTTTGGAGGTCATGAGCTTTTACACTTTTTGCAATTGAAATAATTTCTTCAATGCTGAACTTGCTAAATTCGGTTCCTGTAAGCAGGCACAATTCAGTTAAGTTAGGGGTTATAATATCTGCCTTCATCGTCAGTTCTTTTATCTTTTCCAACATGCCTTCAGAGAAATTAGAATAGCACTTCCCGTTATCACCCATAACAGGGTCTACTAAAAGAAGGGTATTCTCTTTTTTGAAGGAATCAGTAAAATCAAGAATCTGATCAGCCAGATTTAAAGACGGTATATAACCTGTGATAATTCCGTCAAATCCTTCACCGCTTTTTTTCCATTCCACATTACAACGCTTCACCATATCGTCCATATCGTGAAGGTAGTATGATGAAAAACCGGTCTGAGCTGTAAGCACAGCGGTGGGTACAGGATTAACTTCTATCCCCATAGATGACAAAACAGCAATGTCTGCCACAAGTGAGCATTTCCCAAATCCAGATAAATCATTTATCGCAGCAACTTTCATACACCAGGCTCCCTAAGAAATTTGTTATGTGAAACTATACGGTATTTTTGATTATATAAATATACTCAGTTTTGATACTTTTTATATAACCAGATTTTTCGAAAGCCATTATTCAGATGAACACGGTTATTTCTGAATATATGATTTCATAATTTAATAATTAAAGGGTTATCAATACCTGAAAAAGGCCTGTTTATGGAGTATTGAAGTATTGACGAAGGAAAAGCGGTAGATGATAATTGAATGGTGGAATCATATTTTTCTGATTTTGTGAAGTTAAACTATTCTTATGAATCCGCATTACAAAAGATAAAATTTTTATGGAGAAGGATGAAATGAAATTAGGGAAAATAAAGAATTTCAATGTGGAAGGGAACAAGCTCGGAATCGAATATGCAGGAGGAAAGGCAAATATTAACTTTATAAGTGATGAAATCGTAAGATTTGAGATTCCCTGCAAGTCAGAGAATTACGAGTCTGTTGCCGTAGAGGGTGATAAGGCTGTTTCATGTGATTATGAAGTTAAAAAAGATGCAGATGATCTTCATATAACAGGTAAGAAGATTGATATCAAGGTTAGTAGTGATTTCAGCATAACAATCCTTGATAAGACAGGTAAAGTAATCGTAAGTGATTATCAGGGTGAGAGAACCATACCGGTAACCATTAGCGAGAAATCTCTAAAACAGCTCGGCGATGAAGGTCATGAGGTTTTCGGTGCTATAGGCAAGAATCACAAGGTTCAGGATCTGAAGAAGATTGATAAGGATGATTGTTTCTATGGTCTTGGTGATAAAACCGGTTATTTAAATAAGAGAGAGTATTATTTCGAAAACTGGAATTCAGATATTCCGCAGGCTCATACTGAAAATATGCCTTCTTTATACAAGTCCATACCATTTTTCATATGTAAGAAAAAGGACAGTGTATATGGCTTATTCTATGATAATACTTATCATGGATATTTTGATTTCGGTAAAGAAAACAGCGAATATTTCGTATATGGAGCAGATGATGGCAATCTGAATTATTATTTCCTTTATGGGGAAAGCATGGCAGAGGTCATCAAAAATTATACATATCTTACAGGCAGAACTCCGCTTCCGCAGCTGTGGACACTTGGATATCATCAGTGCAGATGGGGCTATGAATCAGCAAAAGATATCAGAGATGTGGCTTATGGAATGAGAGAAAGAAGAATACCCTGCGAATCTGTTCAGTACGACATTGATTACATGGATAAATTCAAGGTATTTACCTGGGATGAAGATTACTATGAGGAGAAGGGTAAGCTTATAAAGGAACTCTCCGGAAAAGGATTTAAGCCGGTTGTGATCATAGATCCCGGAACCAAGAAGGAAGATGGCTACTTCATGTATGATGAAGGTGTGGAAAACAGCTATTTTGCTACAAATCCTGATGGCAGCATATACGTAAACAAGGTTTGGCCCGGGGATTCCACATTCCCTGATTTCGGCAGAGAAGAAGTAAGAAAATGGTGGGCAGAGAGTCATAAAAACCTGACGGATATGGGGGTTATGGCGATATGGAATGACATGAACGAACCTGCCAGCTTCGAGGGACCTTTGCCGGATGATGTGGTTTTCCATATTGGTGATCGTAAGACAGACCACAGAGAAGTTCACAATGTATATGCTCACTTTATGGATATTGGAACCTTTAATGGAATGAAGAAGTTTACTGGAAGAAGACCTCTTGTAATTACAAGAGCATGTTACTCGGGAACACAGAAATATGCAGCAGTATGGACCGGAGATAATCAGAGTATCTGGCCTCATCTGCAGATGCTGATACCGCAGCTTTGCAATCTGGGAATGAGCGGTTTTGCTCTTGCCGGAACTGATATTGGTGGCTTTGGAGGAAATACTAATTCCGAGCTTTTATGCAGATGGATAGAAGCTGCTGTATTTTCACCATTTTTCAGAAATCACACAGCTAAAGCAACCAGAGCACAGGAACCCTGGAAGTTCAATGATGAGACTACAGATATTTACAGAAAGTATGTTGAGCTTAGATACAAGTTCCTGCCGTATATTTATGATTTGTTCTACCAGTGCCAGGAAACAGGACTTCCGATCATGCGTCCATTGGTTCTTCATTATGAAGATGATGAAAATGTCTTCAACCTTAATGACGAGTTCCTTGTTGGTGAGAACATACTTGTATCACCTGTTGTGGTTCAGGGCGCTACAAAGAAAATGGTATATCTGCCTGAGGGCACTTGGTATGATTATTGGACAGGAGAAAAGCACGAAGGAAAGCAGTATATCATTAAGGATGCACCGCTTGGAGTATGCCCTATCTATATCAAGGGCGGAAGTATAATTCCTACTTATGAAACTGTTCAGTATGTAGGCGAAAAGCCTTATGATAAGCTTGAATTACTGGTAACTCCGGGTGCCGGTAAATATGTTCATTATCAGGACAATGGTGAAGATTATAAATATCTTGAAGGTGAGTATAATCTTTATGAATTTGAAACTGATGAAAATGGAAAGCTTAGCACAAAAATGCTCCATGAAGGCTATGAAAAATATGATCAGATAAATGTTAATTCTCTTGCATAAAGTTAAAAGTTATGAGGCTACCGGGCTATGATGCTCAGTAGCCTCTTTTTTGTCATTTATGTGTCATGCAATAAAGCTCAACTCCAATTCAATCTTTATACAATCTTAATACGAGAGCGCAAGGCTTAATATTGTCTTATTTTATTTGGGTATAAAATTCAGATAAACAAGGATTGATAGGAGTTTTTTATGTCAATTATTCTGAGTGTGAAGGAGAAATTAACTTCTTTTCAGATTATTATTTTAGGTTTTGCGAGTGTTATTATTCTCGGAACTATTCTGCTTATGCTGCCCTTTTCATCGAAGGCAGGGGTGGCTACATCCTTTATGGATGCTCTTTTTACATCAGTATCCGCTGTGTGCGTGACAGGTCTGGTGGTAGTAGATACTGCAAGTTACTGGTCATTCTGGGGACAGCTTGTGATACTGATTCTTATTCAGATTGGAGGGCTTGGAGTTATTACCGTGGCATCTCTGGTGGTAATGCTGGCAGGCAGGAAAATAAGCCTGATGCAGCGACAGACCATGCAGAATGCTATTTCGGCGCCTCAGGTGGGGGGCATCGTTAAGCTTACAAGGTTTATCTTTAAAATTTCCTTTTTGGTAGAAGCTATAGGTACTTTATTGCTGTTGCCGGTTTTTGTACCTAAATACAAACTTGCGGGAGTGTGGATGTCATTATTTCATGCAGTATCTGCCTTCTGTAACGCAGGCTTTGACCTTATGGGAAATAAGACTGGAGAATTCTCATCACTTACTTCATTTTCAAGCAGTGGATATCTGACGGTGGTGATAGCCCTGCTGATTGTAATAGGCGGAATAGGCTTTGTCACCTGGAGTGATGTGATATCCAGGAAACTGGTGATAAGGGAATATAAGATGCAAACAAAGGTGATTCTTGCTACCACCGCGATTCTTATAGTTGTCCCTGTTATCATTTTCTATTTTACGGAATTTCAGGATATTCCTGCAAAAGAGAGGTTCTGGGTGTCATTATTTCAGGCAGTAACTCCCAGAACGGCAGGCTTTAATACTGCTGATTTTTCAAAAATGTCTGGTACTGGTAAAGGGATTATCATGATCCTAATGCTTATAGGCGGATCTCCGGGATCGACAGCAGGAGGAATGAAAACAACAACATTGGCGATTTTATTTGCAAACGCCGTTGCGGTTTTCGGAAGCAGACCAAACGCAAACTTCTTCGGAAGAAGAATCGAGGACAGTATAGTTAAGAATGCTTCTACTATTTTGTTTATGTATGTGACCTGTGCGCTTATGTCTGCATCTGTCATGAGTCTTGTGGAAGGACTGCCTATAGGTGATTGTCTGTTTGAGACATTTTCGGCGATTGGAACAGTTGGACTTACACTGGGGATAACGCCAACGCTATCGTTACTTTCAAGGATAATGCTTGTTATGCTTATGTTTTTCGGAAGGGTTGGCGGACTGACTATTATTTATGCAGCCTTTTCACACAAGGATAAGAGTATACTTAAATATCCCACAGAGAATATTATCGTTGGTTGAGGAAAAATATGAAATCTATTTTATTAATCGGAGTTGGAAATTTTGGAATGATGATCGCAAAGCAGATACATGAGCTTGGTCATCAGGTTATGGCAATAGACAAGAATGAGGAACGTATTAATGAAGTTTTGCCCTATGTGACAAATGCTCTCATTGGAGACAGCACAAATGCGAACTTTTTGGCATCTATAGGTATAAACAATTTTGACGTATGTATTGAGACAATAGGAAATGACTTTCAGAACTCGCTGGAAACTACTTCATTATTAAAGGAGCTTGGTGGAAAGAAGGTAGTATCCCGCGCAAACAGAGAGGTTCAGGCGAAGTTTTTACTGCGAAACGGTGCAGATGAAGTGGTTAATCCTGAAAAGGAGATAGCCATCTGGACCGCTATAAGATACACAGCCAAGCATATACTGGATTACGTGAAACTTGATGATAGTCATGCCATTTTTGAGGTGAAGCTGCCAAAAGACTGGATAGGGAAAAGCGTAAGAGAATTGGATTTACGTCAGAAATTCGGCATCAACATTATGGCTATCAAGGAAAACGGTGATATGAATCTCAATTTTTCACCGGATGAAATAATAAGGGAAGGTCAGACATTCCTGGTACTGGGTGAACATAAGGCAATACAGAAGTGTTTTCATATCTAAAGAAGGCAGCTGATAAATATGGACAGTCATAATGATAAGCGAAAATGTTTTATTATGACATCAAAAGAGGGTATATTTATGTTGAATATAGTATTATTATTGGGACTTATCTTATTTGTGCTTGCAGGCTATTTTATTGTGAATAAAATAGTTATCTTTATTAAAGAAAACAAGAGAGAGAATGAGAAAAACGCAAAGGAAGGAAGCGTACATGACCTTCGAGACCAGCCTTGAAAACACTAATATCTCTGAGCATGTTCTGGTGTGTATTTCTTCGTCGCCCACGAACCGGAAAATTATTGAAGAGGCCGCTGAGCTGGCCAAGGCTTTTCATGCCAGCTTTACCGCTCTGTATGTTGCAAAATCGCAGGAGGATAATATTCCTGCAGAAGATAAGGCAAGGCTCCAGAGCAATATTCGTTATGCCGAGGATAAAGGGGCAGCCATAACAACAGTGGTTGCTGAGAACATACCTTTCGCGATCGCTGAATTTGCAAGGGTTTCAGGTGTTACCAAAATAGTTATCGGTAGAAGTAATACAAAAAGATATCATTTCTGGGAAAAACAGACTGTGACTGAGCAGCTGATTTCCATAGCACCAAATATAGATATTTACATCATTCCTGATTCTAAAACTAATAATAAAATAGAGAGAAACAGTAGATTTGCAGAGCAGATTATTCCCACATGGAAGGATCTGCTTATTACTGTTGTAATACTTATCAGTATGACAGTGGTAGGTATTTGTTTTAGTATGCTGGGATTTACTGAATCAAACATAATAACGGTTTATATTTTAGGGACACTTCTTAATGCAATCCTTACACAGAGTCATTTTTGCAGTCTTATAAGCTCTTTTGGAAGCGTTATGCTGTTTAATTTCTTCTTTACAGAGCCACGTCTTACTTTTCATGTATTTGAACCGGGGTATTCATTCACATTCATTATTATGATGATAGCCGCACTGCTCACAGGGTCACTGGCATACAGACTAAAGGATATCGCCAGAGAATCCGCTAAATCAGCGTATCACACAAAGGTACTGTTTGATACAAACCAGCTTCTGCAAAAGAAGAGAACCGCTGAGGAAATCCTGAATGTAATGGCAAATCAGGTAATTCTGCTTCTTGATAAGGATGTAATTATTTACTCAGTCGAGGATGGTGCACTGGGCGATGGATACATATATGCACACGACAAAGACGGTGCGCGGACGATTTATACGGACCACGAAGAAGATGATGTTGTAAGATGGGTACTTGAGAATAAAAAGAGAGCAGGAGCTACAACCAAGGTCTTCCCCAAGGCGAAGTGCTTGTATCTGGCCATAAGGATAAACGGAACTATTTTTGGTATCATGGGAATAAGAGTGGAAAAAAAAGTGCTTAATTCTTTTGAGTACAGTATTTTGCTGTCAATTCTGGGAGAGTGTTCACTTGCGCTGGAAAATCTTGATAATGAGAAGGCTAAGGAAGAGGCATCTATAGTTGCTCAAAATGAGAAGCTAAGAGCCAATATCCTAAGGACAATATCACATGACCTGCGTACACCGCTTACTTCTATTTCAGGAAATGCAAGCAATCTATGCAGCCATTACAAAGTCCTTGATGATGAGACAAGAGAACAGATTTTTTCAGATATATATGATGACTCTGAGTGGCTTATACAGCTGGTGGAGAATCTGTTGTCTGTAACACGATTTGAAAATGGCGAGATGCAGATAAGTAAGTCGCTGGAGGTCCTGGATGATGTGGTTGATGAGGCCGTAAAGCATATTGACCGGAATAAGGATGAGCATGTGGTAAAGGTAGTCCGCTCTGATGATCTGGTGGTTGCAGATATGGACGCAAAGCTTATAACCCAGGTCATTATCAATCTTGTTAATAATGCGATCAAATATACTCAGAAAGGATCTGAGATAAAGATATCTTACGGGGTGCAAAATGATCTGGTATATCTGAGTGTTTCGGATTATGGTCCCGGTATGGATGAAAATATGAAGGAGCATGCTTTTGATATGTTTTACACGGGACCTAATAAGGTTGCAGATGGAAAGCGAAGCATGGGACTTGGACTTGCCCTATGTAAATCGGTTGTGGAGGCTCATGGAGGAAAAATTGAAATACTCGATAATATTCCTTCCGGGTGTATAATAACTTTTTATCTGAAAAAAGGAGACATATATATAGATGAATAAATTTCAGGTTTTGGTAGTTGAAGATGATCCGCCCATCAGAAATCTGATAGCCACGACACTTAAGACACATGATTATAAATATCTGCTTGCAAAGAACGGGGAGGAGGCTATTTTACAGGCTTCTACCAATGGACCGGATGTGGTTTTCCTTGATCTTGGTCTTCCGGATGTGGATGGGATTGAGGTGATAAAACGCATAAGAGAATGGTCAAATATGCCGATAATCGTAATCAGCGCAAGGAGTGAGGATGAGGATAAGATAGAAGCTCTGGATGCGGGAGCAGATGATTATCTCACAAAGCCCTTTTCTGTGGAGGAACTTCTGGCGAGACTGCGTGTAATGCAGAGGAGACTTGCTCTTCTTCTTTCAGATAATGGCATGTCAGAAAGTTCAGTGTATGAAAACGGTAAGCTGGAGATAGATTTTGCTGCCGGATGTGCTTATAAGAACGGCGAGGAATTAAAGCTTACGCCAATTGAATATAAACTTCTTTGTCTTTTGGCAAAAAATACAGGAAAGGTTCTGACCCACAAATATATAACTCAGAAAATATGGGGAAGTGCCTGGGACAGCAATGTAGCTTCTCTCCGCGTTTTTATGGCAACTCTGCGCAAAAAACTGGAGGATGAAAATGATTCCGTATCATATATTCAGACTCATGTTGGGATCGGCTATAGAATGCTTAGAGCAGACAATAAGGAATGATTCTTGAGGGCTATTTCTACTTTACCTGTAAGAAGTCGTAGAATCTTGTGTGTCTTTAAAAATATAGAAGCCTCAGACAAAAATATCTGAGGCTTCAAGCTATTTAAAGGGTATCGTCAAGTGCTTTTGCAAGTGTAGCAGCGGGAACTGCTCCTGTAATGTTATTTACAACATTACCGTCTTTAAAGACAAGGAAGTTAGGAATTGACATGATATTGTACTTTGCTGCGATAGCACTGTTATCGTCTGAATTTAACTTACCTACCTTAACCTTGCCATCATACTTTTCAGCAAGACTTTCTACTATAGGCATCATCATTTTGCAAGGACCACACCAGTCTGCATAAAAATCTACAAGTACGGGAATGTCACTATTTATTACTTCGCTTTCAAAATTCTCTTCTGTGAAAATGTATTCCATTAAAATATCCTCCAATTATGGTCCTAAGAGCTACCGCTTGCGAGGGTTTAGGACGTTTCATAGTTTCCATAATCTGCTTTACACTAGCTATGGGTTTGCGGTTTTGATGATGTAATCATCGCACATGGATTAAAGATTGTCAACAATTAAATTGTAAAAGAGTTAAGCGCCGAAAAATCTTTTCATATATAGCTTTCCTCTTTGAAATTTTATGACTGGAACCGCATGAAATTTGTACTATTTGGCAAATTCAGACTTAATTTTTTTTGGCTAGATTTCATATAGACTATGGATGACTTTTTTATTAAAATAATCGAGCTGCCTGGAATTAGATTTCCAAGCAGCCTTGTTATTGATAGAGCAAATAGTCAGGTTTTCACCGGCTAATGTCGAATCATGTGCAGATCCACAGTAAATTGCCTTGTGGAGTTGGTTTCTTAGATGGGGCAAATTAAATATTTAAGAAGAGGAAGTAACTATGACAGAAACAGGATTTTACTCATTTGAAGAGGTTTGTTCCCTTATTGAAGAGAAAGGTTTGAACAGGTTTGAGCGTGATAATGCCGATTTAAATTCTATTTGGCAGTTTGGACCAAAGCGTTCATGTCTTCAGGCTCACACAACAGTCTTTGACAGATACGTATTATATGCTACGGAATCTGATTATAATGCTATTAGAAAAAAAGCTGACGAAGAAGGTCTGGCTTTGATATTAACAGAGAAATCAGCTGATCTTCTCGATACTGTTATAAATGAGTATGAGAATGTTAAGAGTAAGGCTATTCTATTTATAAGAAACGGAAACAGAATAATGCAGCCAAGTCCGGTTGAATGTTCTATTTCACACAAGATCGTTTTCTTTACTAATGAGAATCTTGAATTTGTACTTGATATCATCGCTGAAAACGAGAAGAGCAGAAAGAAGACAGGTTCTCAGAAGGTGTATACTTTCGTTCCCAAGAAGGAAAAAGAGCCTGAGATAGAAGCTGAAAAGATCAGTGAGATATTTCCTCTTGAATCAAGGGTTCTGCATGGCAAATATGGTGAAGGAACAGTTACAAATATATCTGACGGCAGAATTACAGTGGATTTTGATGATTTTGAAGAAAAAATCTTTTCCGCTACAATCTGTATTACAAAAAGCCTTTTAAAGAAAGCAGAATAACGTCCAAATAATATCTCCAATGAACGTATTGATTTTTTTGCGAGTTATATTATAATACAAATACATTGCAAACAATTAAATGGAATCTGGTTAGCATGCTTCGCCAGATATATCATTGGCAAGAATGGCTAAAATCGTGAAATGGAGATAATTATGGGTAATTTTTTAGATGAAGTTAAGTCAAGAAGAAGCGTAAGAACATTCGATGGAAATGGACTTGATGAGCAGACATTCAACGATATGAAGAAGTTTGCTGATGAAGCAACAAATCCTTTCGGTGTGAAGATAAGATTTGCATTTCTTGATGCGAAGGAAAATAATCTTTCAAGCCCTGTTCTTTCAGGAGAGAAGTGCTATGTAAGTGCAATGGTAAAGAAAGAGCCTCATGCAGATGAAGCTTATGGATATAGCTTTGAAAAGCTCCTTATTGAGGCACATAGAATGGGTCTTGGAACAGTATGGATTGGCGGAACAATGCCAAGAGAGAAATTTGAAGCTGCTTCCAAGCTTGAAGAAGGCGAGTTCATGCCCTGCATGAGTCCTTTAGGAAAAACTGCTGCAAAGATGTCAGTAAAAGAGTCTCTTATGAGAAAGGGCGTTAAGGCTGACAGTCGTTATGATTTTGACAAGTTATTTTTTGTAAATGATTTTAATACAGGATTAACAGAAGAATATGCTAAGGAGCATGGTCTTTACGAAGCGCTTGAGGCAGTAAGACTTGCACCCTCTGCAGTTAATAAGCAGCCCTGGAGAGTAGTGATTGAAGGAAATAAGGCTCACTTCTTTGAAAAGCATGACAAAGGCTTTGTTAATGAGAACTATGACCTTCAGAGAATTGATGTAGGAATTGCATTATATCATTTTGAGAGTCAGCTCATTTCTGAAGGAAAGAAGGCTGAGCTTACTACAGAAGCTCTGAGCATAGCAGTACCTGATGATACAGATTATATCGCTACATACTGCTTTGAATAATGTAAATTAGAAATATATTTAATATATAAAATAAAAATCCCATCGCCAAGCGGCATTTATAAATGTTACTTGACGATGGGAATTTTTATGTAATGAATTTAGTGAGGCTTGTGTGTCCTGTTAATGTTCACGCATCACGATGCGCACAGAAAAAGAAAGGACGAAAAAACTGAATATTTGAATTATTTAAAACGTTAAAGTGATATACTCATCTTTAGGTTGCTATGTTCTTTCTTAGGAAAATGGGAATAGACTCAGGCAGTGCCGGGTGTACTGGCAACAGACCGGTCTGAGTCGGATAAAAACGATATTTTATAGATGAGGAGAGAGGGTTATGAATATTACTTATTTAAAAGACAGTAGAAGCATAAAGATTGATACCACAAATACAAGCTATGTTATATGTATTGTGGATGAAGAAGGCTTTATCGGGCATGCATATTATGGGGCAAAGCTATTTGATGATGACCTGTCCTATCTGATGCGAATCAATGAAAATCCTATGGTGCCATCAGTTAACGGCCGTGACAGAAGCGCATTTTTAGATACTTTTCCTACTGAGTTTTCCGGGAATAATGTAGGAGATTTCAGGGAAAGCTCTATAGATATAGAAGACAAAAACGGAACTCACGGAGTTCAGCTTCTTTATAAAAATCACAGAATTATAAAGGGCAAGTCCAAAATAGAAGGGCTTCCCGCGACATTTGCAGATGACGAGGATGCCATGACTCTTGAAATAGAGGTAGAAGATACTAATATCGGACTTCAGGGCATTCTTTCGTATAGTATTTTCAAGGATTCTGATGCCATTACCAGAAGTATAAAGATAAAAAATGTATCAGAGAATTCTTTATATTTGGATAAGCTTATGTCCATGTGCCTTGATATGGATGATGAAGATTACAGGATGCTGGTTCTTCATGGATCATGGGCAAGGGAACGAAATATTGAGTATAGAAAAATAGGCTATGGCAAGCAAAGCTGCGGCTCAGTAAGGGGAGAGTCCTCCCATCAGGAGCATCCGTTTATAGCTCTTGTTTCAGATGGTATTACCCAGTCAAAAGGGGAGGCTTACGGTTTCAATTTTGTTTATTCAGGGAATTTTCTGGCACAGGTGGAGAAAAATCAGTTTGATTCACTTCGGGTTGTAATGGGAATTCATCCTGATAATTTCAGATTTAAGCTTGAACCAGGTGATGAATTCTTCTCACCGGAAGTAGTGATGGTATATTCAGATAAAGGACTTGGTCAGATGACCAGGACTTATCATGACCTTTACCGTAATCACCTTATAAGAAGTCCTTATCTTAGAAAACCTCGTCCTGTTTTGATAAATAACTGGGAAGCTACCTATTTTGATTTTGATAATGAAAAGCTGCTTGATATAGCGCGTACAGCTAAAAAATGCGGAATAGAGATGCTGGTCATGGATGATGGTTGGTTCGGCTATAGAAATGATGATAACTCATCCCTTGGAGATTGGCAGGTAAATGAAAATAAGCTTAAGGGCGGTCTGAAAAAACTGGTAGACGATGTAAATGCCATAGGTCTTAAGTTCGGCATATGGTTTGAGCCTGAGATGATATCTCCGGATTCAGATCTGTACCGTGCACATCCTGACTGGGCGATTGCTATACCTGACAGGACTCCCTGCAGAAGCCGAAATCAGTATGTTCTTGATCTGACAAGACCTGAGGTTAGAGATTATGCCTACAACTGCGTAGCTTCTATATTAAAATCTGCCAATATCGAATATGTAAAATGGGATATGAACAGGCAGCTCACAGATATATGCAGTTCATGTCTGGATGCGGACAGACAGGGCGAGCTTATGCACAGATATGTTCTTGGAATGTATGAGATGCAGGAGAGACTTATCACAGATTTCCCTGATCTGCTTTTGGAAAACTGCTCAGGCGGCGGTGCCAGATTTGATCCCGGAATGCTGTACTATAGCCCGCAGATATGGTGTTCTGATGATACGGATGCAATCGAACGCCTGACAATTCAGGAAGGCACAGCGCTGATTTATCCTCTGTCAACCATGGGAGCACATGTGTCTGTTTGCCCTAATCATACAGTTGGGAGAGTGACACCATTTGAGACGAGAGGAAATGTTGCACTTGCAGGTACATTTGGCTATGAGCTTGATGTTACAAAGCTTTCTGATGAGGACAAAGCTGCCATTCCAAACCAGATTGATACATATCATAAATATAGCGAGCTTATACGAAACGGGGATTATTACAGACTTGCTTCCTATAGAGAGAATCATTTCTATGACTGTTATGAGGTTGTAAGCAAAGATAAATCTGAGGCACTGATCACTTTTGTACAGGTGCTTAATCAGGCCAACAGTCACAGCCGCAGGATTAAGATTGAAGGGCTGGATGATGAGAGGGTGTACAGAATAGAGGGGACAGATAAAACGTTCCGTGGAAGTACCTTAAAGCATGCAGGACTTCTTATAGAAAGACCCTGGGGAGATTTTCAGTCAAAACTTATTCATCTTATCTGATGGCAGGAGCAGTATGGCTCATAAATTCAGAATGATGTGGAAATATTAAAGATAAGGACCGGTAAATAATGAGATTAATATTTGTAAGACATGGAGAACCTGATTATCAAAATGATTGCCTGACAGAGAATGGGAAAAAGCAGGCAGAAAGTGCAGCAAAGAGATTAAGTGATGAACAGATAAAAACTATATATTCCTCACCAATGGGACGGGCAAAGGAGACTGCATCGTATACAGCAAAGGATCACAATCTTGATATAAATGTGCTTGAATTTATGCATGAAATAGATTGGGGAGATAATAGGGAAAAGGTATCAGAAAAGGATAAAATTCCATATGATGGACATCCCTGGACGCTGGCATATAGGGTCTTAACAGATTCACCCGAAAATGATGGCAATGACAAGTGGTCTGAACATCCATTTTTCAAAAATAATATTTGTATGGAATATTATGAAATGATATCCCGTGAGTTTGATGCATTGCTTGAAAAATATGGACTTGTCAGAACGGGCAATATCTATAAATGTGTAGAGGAAAATGATGACACCATTGCACTTTTTGCACATGGGGGATCTGGTGCTATCATGTTTTCACATATATTGTCGCTACCATTTCCTTTTGTTTTAACTACCATGCCGTATGGAGTATGTTCTGTTTCAATTGTTGAGTTTTCAGCTGAAAGAGGTAAGCCAGTTATTCCAAGGCTGGAGCTTTTCAATGATATGGGACATATAGAGTCATTCAAGGAAGAAAAGCTACATTTTGAAAAATAACAGAATGTTCCGGGAAGAAATGAAAAAGATCTTTAGTTCCAAAATTTTTGCATACTAAAAAAATGACACCTTTTTAAAATTTGGATAATTTAATACAAAAAACCACCCTCCTATAATATGAAGCACAGGCAACGAAGAACTTTATATTTAAGGAGGGTTTTCTTTATGAAAATGAAAAAGTTATTGAGCCTTACACTTGTAGGTGTAATGGCAGCATCTATGATTGGATGCGGAAGTTCCGGTGCTTCTACTTCTGAGACAAAGACTTCTGATCAGACTACAAGCGGCAGTGAGTCTTCATCTGAAGAGAAAGCAGAAGGCAGCGAAACTGTTGCATCAAATGGAGAAAAACTTGTTGTGTGGACACTTGCTTCTGACTTACAGCAGTTCGCAGATAAGTATACAGAAGAAACAGGTAACGAAGTAGAGACAGTGGTTATAGAGCCTGCAGACTATCCTACAAAAGTACAGACTGCTCTTATGGGTGGGGAGATAGAACCTGATATTATCGTTGGTGAACCTCAGATGCTTCAGGATTTCTACGACAATGGATTTTTTGCTGATCTTGATGAACTTGGAGCAAAGGATTACGAAGGACAGATTGTAGATTATGTCTGGAAGGTAGGACAGGATGCTGATGGTGTACAGAGAGCTATTTCCTATCAGATCACACCTGCAGGTATCTATTATAGAAGAGACATCGCTTCTGAAGTATTCGGAACAGATGATCCGGAAGAAATCGGCAAGCTTTTTGCAGACTATAGCACAATCCTTGATACTGCAAAGACACTTAAGGATGCAGGCTACAGAATCTTTGCTTCCGATTCAGAGATCAACTATTTCTCAGGCGACAGTGCATGGGTTGTAGATGGAGCACTCAACGTATCAGATGCAAGATTTGATTATATGGATCTTGTAATTGACCTTTATCAGAATGACCTTACAGCTTATGCAAACCAGTGGTCAACTCCCTGGTATCAGGCTATGAGCGGCGAAGTTCCGATCCTTACAGCTGAGATTCAGAACTATGAAGATGATTCAGTAAATGTATGGGATGCAGAAGCTTTCGAAGAGGCAACAGCTGACCTTGAAAAGACAACAGTATTCGCATTTGGTCTTCCTTCATGGGGTGTTCTTACAATGAGAGACAATGTAGGCGAGACATCAGGTAAATGGGGCGTATGCTCAGGTCCTGCATATGGCTTCGGTGGTGGTACTTATATCGGTATCTCATCACTTTCAGAGAGAAAAGATCTTGCATGGGATTTCATAAAGTTCTGCACACTTAATGAAGATACAGCTGACTGGTGGATTGAGAAATCAGAAGGTGACACAGTATCACTTATCTCTGCACTTGATAAGCACAAGGACGATGAAAATTCAATTTATGGTGGTGAAAAGCTCTATAGCTTCTGGCTTAAGCAGGCTGAAGGTATTGATTATTCAAAGGTTACAAAGTACGACAAGGTAATCGGCGATGCATGGGGAGCAGCAATTGGTTCCATTAAGACAGGCCAGGCAGAAAAGGAAGAGGCACTTGGAACTTTCTATGACACTATTGAATCAACATATCCTGAAATTACAGTAACAAGATAACATATTTTTTCTTCCTAATCAGAGAGAAATTGTCTTAATAGGCTCTTTCTCTCTGAATTTAACAGAGCACTTATCGTAATTTCATAAAAGCAATGCGAAATCGAGGTATTATGAAAACTATAAAAAGAAACAGTAAATTAACTGCATATAATAACTGGGGATATGCGTTTGTGGCTCCATTTGTAATAGTTTTCCTCATTTTCAGTGTGTATCCTGTACTGCGAACTCTCTATCTTAGCTTCACGGATCTTAAGGTAATGGGAGATGCGCATTTTATCGGTTTAGCCAACTATATAAGAGTAGTTACGGATAAATTTTTCTGGAAAGCTTTATGGAATACAGTTCGCATATGGACTGTTAATATCGTTCTTCAGTTGGGATTAGCATTCCTGTTAATGATGGTATTTAGTGATATTAAGTATAAAATGGCAGGACTGCCGGTATTCAGAGTGTTATACTACCTGCCCAATCTTATAGCAGCTACATCTGTAGCGTTCCTTTTTAAGACACTTCTTGACTGGAGATTTGGTACTTTCAATATCCTTCTCAATTCTGTTTTCAAAGCGTTCGGTGCACGTTATTCACCGATAGACTGGCTTGGCACAAATGCTACAGCAGGTCATACAATAGCTGTTATTCAGTCCTGGATGTGGTTTGGTAATTCATTTATCATGCTGATGGCAGGTGTTCAGGGTATTTCAAAGGATTACTTTGAAGCTGCAGCCATTGACGGAGCAGGAAGATGGACAATATTTGGCAAGATAACTCTTCCTCTTATAAAGCCGATCATGATGTACGTTGCGATCACATCTCTTATCGGAGGACTTCAGATGTTCGATCTGCCATTTCTTATGTCAGAAACTGCATCTGCATCATATGGTTCTGTTCAGACAGTTATGATGTACCTTTATAAATTTGGATTTACTTCTGGTACAGTACAGACAGGTTATGCATCTGCAATTGCATATGTTTTGTTCCTTATTATTCTGTCGGTATCAGTTTTACAGATAAGACTATTTAATAGAAAGGAGAAATGAGATGGGCTCTAAAATTAAAAAGGGTATTCTTTATGTATTACTTATAATACTTGCAGTAGCATGTCTACTTCCTTTCGTTCTGATGATAGTCAACTCAACAAGAAGCGGTGCTGAGATTTCCAGTTCATTTACATTTATACCGGGTACACATTTAAAGGAGAACTGGGACATACTGTTCGGATACTTCAATCTGTTCAGAGGTATGCTTAACAGTGTAATCGTGGCAGTGCCTGCAACTTTGCTTGGTGCATACTTTTCAGCTATTACTGCATATGGACTTGCTATGTATAAGTTTAAGGGTAACAAGGTGATATTCGGAGCAATCCTTACATTTATGATGATTCCCGGACAGCTTTCACTTATAGGTTTTTATCAGCTGTGTACTAAACTTCATCTGGTAAATTCATATATACCCCTTATCGTTCCTGCTATTGCAGCGCCCGGAACAGTATTTTTCTTAAGACAGTACATACTTTCAGCACTTCCTCCTTCACTTGTTGAGGCTGCGAGAATTGACGGAGCACCTGAACTTTACACATTTCACAGAATAGCTCTGCCTATTATATCTCCCGCAATGGCAACAATGGGAATTATGGGATTTATTGGAAACTGGAACAGTTATCTTTTACCCATGATCATTTTGAATAAAAATGATAAATTCACACTTCCTGTTATGATGGCAACACTTCGTGCATCAATAGATGCAGCTAAAAACCAGGGTGCAACCTATCTGGCTGTAAGTATTTCAGTTATTCCTATTCTTTTGGTATTCTGCTTCTTTTCAAGGTACATTATCAGCAGTATTTCAGCAGGTGCTGTAAAGGAATAAAAACATATCTACTGTTGTGAATCCGACACAATAATTCAGATAATCCGGAAACTCTTGGATTTAACAGGGTTCCGGATTTTTCTGTAATTTCTTTAAACCGATAAGGAAAAATCGTTCGAAATCCTGGTACTCCATATAGAAGATGTAGGTAATCTGTACTATTATGTTAAAAAGAATTGATTCACGCACAATCATTTGTATTCCTGAAAGGATAAAGTTCAAAAATGAAACATAGATTAGTACAAATTTCAGCCGCATTATTACTGTCATCCATGATGCTTTCGGGATGTTCTGAGACTAATGTAATTCCGGAAAAAACTGATGATACTATCACAATGGACTGGTATGTGAATTACTCATGGTTCGTGACAGACTGGGGCGAAAATATGGTTTCAAAAGAGATCACTGATCAAACAGGTGTAGATGTGAATTTCATAACACCTATCGGAAACGAAACCAACAAATTAAATACGCTTATAGATTCCAACACCCTTCCAGATATTGTGACTGTCGGATGGTGGGAGCCTCAGATTAAGGAAATGATAGATAGCGGACTTGTGTATTCACTTAATGAACTGGCTGATAAGTACGATCCGTCTTTTTATGATGTCACGAGCAGTAAGGTTCGTGACTGGTACACATTAAGCGACGGCAATATATATGGCTATCCTAATTCCAGTTATACGCCGGAGGATGTTTTAAATAATGACAATATCGCACCCAACCCGACTTTTCTTGTGAGAAAGGATATTTATGAAGCTATTGGAAGTCCGGATATGAGTACACCGGAGAATTTCTATAATGCAGTGGTTAAGGCAAAAGAGATGTTCCCCGAGGTTGACGGCAAGCCTTTAATTCCTGTCGGAGGCCATGAGTTCAACTCGGATGGATGTGTATCCTTTGATCAGTATCTGCAGTGTTTTCTGGCTGTTCCATATGAAAAAGACGGTAAAAAGTATGACAGATATACCGATCCTGAATATTTAACATGGCTCAGGATGTTTAGAAAACTCACAAGTGAAGGGTATATTCCGGATGATGTTTTTGTGGATCAAAGGACACAGACAAGTGAAAAGATAGAGGAGGGCAGATATTTTTGCATGCTGTATCAGAGGACGGATATGGCAGATCAGGAAAAGATTCTCTATGACAAAAATCCTGACAAAATATACATAGCTGTGGATGGCCCCAGAAACAGTAAAGGTGATGATCCTGTTTTACCGGTAAACGGAATAGCCGGATGGACTCTTACATTTATATCAAAGAACTGCAAAGATCCGGAGCGTGCTATAAAACTTATGGACTATCTTATGAGTGAAAAGGGGCAGAAACTAACATATCTTGGAATAGAAGGTAAAACCTATGACATGATTCAGGGGAAACCGGTCTTAAAGCCGGAAGTAAAAGAGCTTCTGTCGTCAGACAGAGAAGCCTACAACGCGCTCTATGGTGCCGATAATACCTACTGGATGCTGCAGAATAATGTAATGCAGCTGAAATGGCAGACTGAGCTAGATGAACCATTAAAGCAGATGTCTGAATGGGCATGCCAATATGCTGCTTATGTAGGGCAATACGAGGTGTATATAAACGAAGATTCAGAGCTTGGAAGAATATATGCATCCACAAGAAGTTTATGGGGTAAAACACTTCCTATGCTGTTGCTTGCAAGGTCAGATATAGAATTCGACAATGTGCTTAAAGACTACCTTGAACAGAGGCAGAAGCTTGGGTATGACAAACTGGCGGAAGAAGAAACGAGGCAGATTAAGATCAACAAAGAGAAGCTTGGGATTGAATAAACAATAGAAAGTCATTATTACCTTATGAAGATAAAAAAATATCTTATAAAATTTGTGAATCTATTCAGGATTAATAGCAAATTCACTTTCATAATACTTGCGCTTACATTTGTGCCGATTGCGATTTTTTCCGGGGTGCTTTTCTATAATCTTGAACACGATGCCATAAAGGAAAGTCACAACTACATGGAATCAAAGATTCTAAGGGATCTTGGACGAATAGAGACCAATATTGAATCTATAAATATGTCCACAAGATTTTTCCTTTCAGATGAGGGACTTGTAAGTATCCTTACAGATTCCTACAACGATGTGGACGTAGATACCAGATCCATTTTGGAATTCTATAATTCAGAGATTGCTGATCTGGAGAGGCTTGTAAATAATAACCCACTTTTATACTCTGTCCGCGTATTCTCTGTCACCGATAATGTGCAGGAGATGATGCCCATTTTATATAGTAATTCAAGAATGCATAAGCTGGAGTGGGCTGGCTCAAAGGATCCTACCGGCTGGCATTTCGGATATTATGACACGATATTCTCATCCCTTATATCAGACCAGAAAAATGAGCTGGCTTCACTTGTGACTAAGGTTGAAGGATATAACAAGGAAGCCATCGGATACGTTGAGGCTGTCATGACAATGGAATCCATGTTTCCTGGAATTTATGAGGATATAGAGGGTGAATGGAGTTTTTTTACCGACTATGAAGGAAATGTTATCTTTGGCAAAACAAATGAAGATGAACAAAAAATAGTAAATGCATTCAAGACACCTCTTGAGGATAACAAAAGTCAGATTGTCTATTATAAGAAAGGCGGAAAATACGTAACAATTGGAAGATATCCGGTAAAAGCCATGAATGGTGTTGTGTATTCTGTTCAGGACATAACAGACAATATTGTGGCTGTGTACAGACGGCGCAACATGTTTGTATTCATTATGACGATTGTGCTGCTGTTAACTGCCGTGCTCATAGACCGTATGGTCCGCAATTTCCAAAAACAGGTTCTTGAAAAAAATTCCGAGATAAGATTTTTACAGAATCAGATAAATGCTCACTTTATCTATAACATCCTTGAAGCAATCAAGATGATGGCTGAAATTGATGAAAAATATGAGATATCAGATGCCATAACATCCCTTGGAAAACTTATGAGATACAGTATAAAGTCCGCTTTGGGAAATGTGAGGCTAAGTGAGGAGCTGGAGTACATTAAAAACTATGTTCTTTTGATAAATCTCAGATATGATTTCGAAGTAATCTTATCCTTCAATATTCCAGAGGAACTTATGGATCAGGAGATTCTTAAGATGTCTCTGCAGCCTATAGTTGAGAATGCTGTATTGCATGGAATAGAGCCGGTTGCTGAAGACACGACAGTTTATATTAAGGCATGGGAAGAGGATAACAATTTTAAAATCGAAATAACTGATTCCGGCAGGGGAATGGACAAAAACACGCTTGATAATCTGATGCGTCATATCCATGGCGAAATAGAAGAGACCGGAGGAAGCGGAAACGGAATCGGACTTAAAAATGTGGAAGACAGAATAAAGTTGTTCTATGGAGATGAATATGGACTCAGTGTATATTCAGAATCCTTCAAATTTACTAAGGTTTCAATGGTTCTTCCAAGAAAATCATCAAACAGAAAGAGTATTACATAATGGAGACATTACTTATTGTAGAAGATGAAAAAATGATCAGACAGGGCATAAAAGCGATGGTTCAGAGAAGTGGTGTGCCTGTTGATACTATATTTGACTGCTCAAACGGAATAGATGCACTGAATCTTCTGGCGGAAAGGCATATCGATGTAATGCTTACTGACATAAGAATGCAGAAGATGGACGGAATAGAACTGGTAAGACGTGTCAACGAAATGGAGGATAAACCTCTCGTTGTAGCGATAAGCGGTTATGATGATTTCACCTATGCAGTTGAAATGTTAAGAAACGGAGTAAAAGAATATCTGTTAAAACCTGTCGAGAGAGAAAAAATCACAGAAGTTCTTAAGAAATTAAATGAAGAACTGGAACAGATGAAATATGAAGATATCACTGAAAAAGAGCTTGGGATACGTCATATAAGAGAATTGATCGACAATAAAGCCATGGATGAATCCATGAGAAATATTATCATCAGTAAATGTGAGCCTATTTTCTTTGATGATGAGTATAGGATATGCATTTGTAACAGCGAGCCGGACACAGAACAATATGAAGGCATGGTGCTGTCTCCGGATGAAAATGGCTGTGTGATCATACTAAAGGACAAATATGTTAATGATTTTATTGAAAACGAAATGTATGAGAAATGTGTAGGGATAGGTGGACTTCATAAGGGACTGATAGAACTTGGGGATGCCTATAAAGAAGCAGTTTCCATGCGAAAATTATCCTTTATCAGTGACAAAACCTGCATCTATGGCAAGGATGAATGGAGTGTTGTTAACGATAATCTCAAGGAAAAAAGCAGAGAATTATTATCTGATACCGAGCGAACCAAAAGACTTCAGATCATAGGAACAGATAAGACTGATGATGCCATAGATAAATGGAAAAAAATCTTCAAGGCTTTTAAAGACCGCCAGCTCGATGCAGACGAATTTTCAAATGAAATAGGGGAAAGTATATCTCAGATACCTGATATCTATAGAGAGTACATTACTGACAATGACGCAGTTATGGTAGAAAAGCTTAAAACGCTCAATGATTTTGAGAATTTAACCGACTATCAGACCTGTTTTATGGAGTGGTTACTGGACCTTAGTACACGGCTTGGCAATAGGCCTGATGACACCAATATCAGACAGAAAATACTACTTGCACAGGATTATGTAAAAGAGAATTACAGAAGCGATCTGAACATGGCAGTAGTTTCAAATTATGTCTCAATGAATTACTCACTGTTTTCATATTCCTTTAAGCAGTATACAGGCAGTAATTTTGTAAATTATCTGAAGGAAATCCGCATAGATAAAGCCAAAGAACTGCTTGCCCGCACCGATTACAAGATATTGGAGATAAGCCGGATGGTAGGATATGAGAATGAAAAACATTTTATGAAGACATTTAAAGCCATGTGCGGAGTTTCTCCGGGAGAATACAGAAAAAATATGGCCTGAATTTTTTTTCACAATTTAATTGAATAAGCTGGTACAATGCTAGTTATGAATTCAAAAAAAGACATGCAATAAAAGAAGTCAAAAGTTATATTCCAGGGAATGGCGAGGTTGTAAATGCCTATCTTGGAATCGACGCCGGAAGCACCACAACAAAGATGGTTCTTTTGGATGTACTAAAGGGTGAAGGCATCGAATACAAAGTATCTGACATAAAAACCAGGTTCATGCCCAGGATTAAATTCCCCTGATCGTACAGGAAAATATTAGAAAAACGAAATTGAGGCTATTAATTTAATTATGAATCAAAAGGACAAATTCTATACACTTTCACACACGTTAATGCTGCTGGTTGCATCATTTTTCTGGGGGACGACCTTTGTAGCCCAAAGTCTTGGAGCAGAATACGTTGGTGCCGGAACTTATCTGGCCCTGAGAACGTATATAGGAATTGTCTTTTTGCTTCCATTCGTATTATACAGGGACAGAGAAGAATACAAACGATTCGCCGAAGCGCTTTCAGGTAGCGTTATATCAGGTAAAAAAAACAATGATAAGCAGAGAACACATAATAGCGAACATTCCCTAGCACTCAGGAAAAAGCGACGCTTGGAGATAGACGCCTTTATTAAGGGCGGTGTACTTGCGGGATTATTTATATTTTTAGCAAGTTTTGCCCAGCAATACGGCATAGCTTATACATCTGTAGCAAAAGCAGGCTTTCTTACCACGCTCTATGTGGTGTTTGTGCCTGTTATTTCGGTTGCATTTGGGCGCAGATTTGACAACAAGTTATGGATATGTATCGCCTTGTCTGTAATGGGAATGTATCTGTTATGCATGAAGGGCAGCTTCTATTTGGAAAAAGGAGATGCCCTTATGGTTCTTTCTGCCCTGGGCTTCTCAATTCAGATACTTGCAGTTTCAAGGTATTCCAGGAAAATCGATCCAGTTAAGCTGACGCTGGCTCAATTCATAGTTGAAGCTTTTCTTGCAACAATAGTAATGTTTGCGATGGAAAAACCGGATATAAGTTCTGTCCAAAGTGCTTTACCTGCAATTCTGTACGCAGGAGTTTTTAGCAGCGGTATAGCTTACACGCTTCAGTCTTTGGGCCAAAAGAACTTAAATCCGGCAATTGCTTCCATCGCTATGTGCCTTGAAAGCGTATTTGGTACGCTTTCAGGCTGGATAGTGCTTGGACAGAAACTATCGCTCCGCGAAGCGGCAGGCTGTATGTTAATGTTTGGTGCGATAGTCCTGTCTCAGTTTATGGGTAATAATGAAACTTGATCTTGAAAATAAAGCCCGCGAATCTACGCGGGCTTTATTTTCAAGAGTGTCAGCTTTAATATGGACAGCTCTCCCTTACTAAATATTCTGATGAAAATTCTTTGGTATCAGGTGAGTAATTAAATGTAGCTATGGCGCTTGAAATACGTGCCAGGCAGGCATCTGCCATGGCTTCCATAGGAAGGCTTACTACGGATAGAGATGGGATTGAATATTCTTCAAGGTCTCTGGGGCCGCTTCCGATGCTTATGATTTCAATCTGATCAGGAATAGAAATATTCTTTTCGTGGAATGCCTTAAGCGCACCAATGGCGAGTGTGTCTGATGTACAGAAAAGGCAATCCGGAAGAGATGACAATCCAGCGAGACGAGTCCCTCCCTCATAGCCGCCTGCCAAAGTGTCACTTACGATTACTTTTGATATATCGTTAATTCCATGTTCGTTCAAAACAGAACTGAAGGTATTCTCTCTGATGTTCATTCCTTTAAAGTTGGTTTCTGAAGTTAAGATAGCAGGACGTTTGTTGCCATGGCGAATAAATACTTCTGCAGGAATACGACCGATGTCTTTGTCGTTCATAGTGATAGTAGGGTATTTTGCTGAATATCTGTTATATAAAACAATTGGAATATTGAAATCGTTATTTTCCAGAAATGCTATATCGCTTTCCGAGGCATTACAGATTATCAGACCGTTGGTTCCAAGCAGGGTTCTTTCTGTTATGGCCTCATCCAGGTGATTGATGGAGTAAGGCTTTATCTGTAATTCGAAATGATAGTCATTTTTCAGTATGGAATTATGTAAACCATCAAGGAATCTTAAAAGATTATACTGGCGGATGGATGAATCCCATAAAAGAGTGATGACAGGATAACCTTTGAGATTGCTTCTTAACAGCTTCGATTGCATATTCGGAGTATATCCTAATTTCTGGGCAGCGGACATTACTTTCTCTATTGTAGCTTCAGATATTTTTCTCTTTTCACCCATGCCGCGCAGTACGATGGAAACTGTACTTGGGGATAGGGATGTATATTTAGCTATGTCTTTGATAGTTACCATTTTCCAAAACCTCTTTAGATTTTTCTTGATTGTATCATCAGTACGGGGCAAAAGTAAATTTTCTACAGAAATTCAAAATAATGATGTAGAAAGTAATAAAATTAATTAGATACAACGTTATACTATTTACATTTTACTACTAGAGTTATAAAATTCAATTAATAATTACAACGTTGTACTAAATGTATGGAGGAATAGACAGATGAAGAAAATAGCAATCGGTGGAGGTCAGGGTTTTTGGGGAGATTCTCCTGATGCTGCTATACATATGATACGAAAAGCTGATATTCAGTATTTGGCATGTGATTATCTGGCAGAGCTCACGTTATCGATAATGGCGAGACAAAAGATAAAGGATCCCTCAAAAGGCTTTGCACCGGATTTTGTGACAAGACTTTTGAAGGAAGTCGGACGTGAGGCATTTGAAAAGAAGATAAGACTTATTACAAATGCCGGAGGAATGAATGTGCAGGGATGTGTGGACAGCATTAAATCCTGGGCAGAAGGGGAAAAACTTAGCGGATATAAAATCGGATATGTAACAGGTGATGATATAAAGGAGAAAATCCCTAAGCTGATTTCAGATGGATGGGAATTCCCTTCAATGGACACGGCAGGTAGTGATGATACAAACGGTGTATCTTTCGAAAAAATAAAGGACAAAATATACAACTGCAATGCTTATATAGGACACGAGCAGATACAGAAATGTATAGCGGATGGTGCGGATACAGTCATCACGGGAAGGGCTGCTGACTCAGCACTTTTCCTGGCACCCTTTGCACATGAATTTGGCTGGGCAGATGATGATTGGGATAATCTCGCAAGAGGAATAATGGCAGGGCATCTTCTTGAGTGCGGAGGACAAGGAGCAGGTGGAAACTTCATGTATGACTGGAGATCGGTTCCGGATATGGTGCATCTTGGTTTTCCTATCGCGGAGCTTACTGAAGACAGTTTCGAAATAACTAAGGCACCTGATTGTGGAGGCCTCATAACTGAGCAAAGTGTAAAAGAGCAGTTTTTATATGAAGTACTGGATCCTTCTAATTATTATACACCCGACGTTAATGTGGATTTAAGTCATGCAACAATTACTCAAAAAGGAGAAAACCGAGTTTCTGTGGCGGGAATCAGAGGAAAAAAACGTCCGGATACCATAAAGCTTTGCGTTGGTTATCACAAGGGATGGAAAACAGTATCAATGCTTTCCTTTGCCTGGCCTGATGCCTATGAGAAGGCGCAGTACTGCTCAGAGGTCATCATGAAAAAGATGAAAGAGCGGGGTATGAAGGCAGATGATGTCCATATCAGCTTCATAGGACTTGATGCATTGCACCTTGGGGTAGCAGATAAAAGTCCTGAAACTATTGCAAGGCTCAATGAATGTGTAATGAGAATTGCAGTATTTTCTGAGGACAAAAATGAATGTGCAAAGATTATTCCGGAGATCAGTCCCATGCAGTTAAATGGTCCACAGGGAGCTTCATTCTTTGGAGGCAGAGCACATGTTCAGGAAGTAATGGCATTATATCCTACTGTAATTCCAAGAGAAGCATTAAAAGTGGAAAGTCACATTTTAACGGTCTGAGTAATGTAAAACAAATTATGAAAATGGTGAAAGGTGAAAAATATGCCCAGGATTTTTTTATACGATATTGCCCACGGAAGAAGTGGGGATAAAGGAGATACAAGTAATGTCTGCGTTTTTGCCAGAAAACCGGAAGTATACAAGATTATTCTTAGGGAGGTGACTCCAGAGAAACTAAAGAGCTATTTTGGCGATATGGTCAGAGGTGACATAACCAGATACGAAGTGGAAAGCCTTAGCGGGATGAATTTTGTAATGCATCATGCTCTTGGCGGTGGAGCTACTATGAGTCTCAGATTGGATTCACTTGGCAAATCGATGGGATCTGCAGTGATGAGAATGAAGATAAAAGTGTCGGATGATGAGCTTAAAGGTATTCTGGCGAATGGAATGAAGCTTATGCCATTTGAAGACCCTTATGAGGAGGATTGATAACATGGGTAATAATAATCAGCCCCAGGCACTTGAGGGGGTAAGGGTGCTTGACCTTACAAGGGTTGTTGCAGGACCATATGGTGGTAGTATTTTGGGGGATTTTGGTGCAGAGATTATAAAGATAGAAGTGCCTGGCAGAGGTGATGATGCAAGAGGGTACGGACCTTACCGAAATGGTGAGAGCATGTATTTTGCTAATCTGAATCGCAACAAAAGAGGGATGACGCTTAATCTTAAAACTGACGAAGGGAAAGATATTTTTAAAAAGCTTGTTTCAAAAGCAGATGTACTTCTTGAAAACTACAGACCCGGAGTTATGGATAAACTGGGGCTTGGCTATGGTGAACTGAAGAAAATAAATCCGAGACTTATATATGCTGCCTGTTCAGGTTTTGGGAGCTATGGCGAATACAGTCAGAGGCCCGGATATGATATTATTTCGCAGGGCATGGGTGGTCTTATGTCAGTGACGGGAGCTCCCGGTGGAGATCCAACAAGATCGGGTAATGCCATGGGAGATATACTTGGCGGAATGAATATGATAATGGGCGTGCTTTTGGCATTACATGCCAGAGAAAGGACCGGAGTCGGGCAGAGGGTAGATGTGTCTCTTGTGGACTCAGTAGTGGCAAGTCTTGAAAATGCTTATATCAGATTTTTTGAAAGTGGTGAAATACCTGTAAGAAGCGGTAATGCCTATGCATCAATTGCACCTTATGATACATATCATGCAAAGGATGGTCATGTAATAATTGCATGCGGGAACCAGAAACTATATGAGAAATTCTGTAAATTAATAGACCGTGAGGATATGATCACAGATGAGCGATTTCTGACGGTACCTCTCAGAGTAAAGAACAATCTCATTCAGAAAGCTGAAATTGAGAAGTGGACGATTAACAAAACAGTTGATGAAATAGTAAGCATTATACTTGGGGCAGGGATACCTGCAGGTCCTATCTATAATGTAAAACAGATTGTCGAGAACAATCATATCGCAGGTGACAGGGAGATGTTCATTGAGACGGATCATCCTGTTATCGGAAAAATGAAAGTAAACGGCAATCCCATAAAGCTTATGGATATGATGCCCCGGATTAACAGATGTGCCCCGACTTTGGGACAGGATAATCAATATGTATTAAAGGAACTTTTAGATTACACAGATGAAGATATAAATTCATTCACAGAAACCGGAGTAATTTAATATGTTTTCAGAGTGCTGCCTTTGTAGAAGAGTATGATGCATTGCCGGATTAAGAATATTTTAGGATGATTATGTGAGCACCGTAGGGTGTGAACATTAGCAATTAATTGCTTGAATAAAGTAAGGGATGTTGTTAGTATATTACCCAAAACATTATTTTGTTTTATTAAAAGCTTTCTATGGAGGTTTAATTCTCATGTCAGAGACAATTACTTTAACGATTGGAAAACAAAAAAATATAGCGCTTATAGCTCATGACGGTAAGAAGGCTGAGCTGATAAAATGGTGCCAGGATAATGCTGAAACACTAAAACGTCATTTTTTGTGTGGAACAGGAACGACAGCAAGAATGATTACTGATGCTACAGGGCTTCCTGTAAAAGGCTACAATTCCGGGCCTCTTGGTGGAGACCAGCAGATAGGTGCAAAAATTGTTGAAGGGAAAGTGGATTTTGTGATTTTCTTCTCAGATCCTTTAACAGCGGCGCCACACGATCCTGATGTTAAGGCACTTATGAGAATTGCCCAGGTATACGACATTCCGTTTGCCAATAACAAGGCAACAGCAGATTTTCTTATACATTCTACATTTATGGATTCTGAGTATGACCATGAAGTAATAAATTTTAGTAAAAACATTGCATATAGGGCTGAGCACCTGAATAAGTGAAAAACTGTAAGCTATGGGGGCAGTGAAAAAATGAGAAATCATTTTTTCACTGCCCCTTTAAACAGAGCATAATAGCGGCCAAGGATATGGGAATATTTTAGGTTTTCTTAATTTGCAAGCTAATATTTGTAGGAATAAAATCAAAGTATGAAGACATGAAACAGGCAACCCATGATGCAAAGAATAGCGAGGTTGATATGAAAATCTTTCAGGTATCTACTTTACAGGCTCTGATGCTCGGATACTCCCGGGCGGTAATCTCGGTGGAGGAATTACTTAAACATGGTAATTTTGGATTGGGAACATTCACAGATGTAGATGGAGAAATGATCGTACTTGATGGTTCGTGCTACAGAGCTATGGAGAATGGAGATGTGGTGCTGGCGGAGCCGGAGAGAGGTGTTCCATTTTCTACTGTATGTACTATGGATGATACTACTCCCATGGAATTTGGTTACACAGATAACATTGGGGATCTGAAAATAGCTCTCAATAATATCATTGATGAGCATTTTGGTCTTAACAGCATGCATATGGCCCGTATCGATGGTGAATTTGAGCTTATCGATGCAAGATCAGAATCGGGCTATGAATCTGTGCATGTTGATCTTAAAACTATACTCGGAAAAACCCAGAAATCATTTAAATTTGAGAATATCAAAGGAACGCTTGTCTGCGTGTATTTCCCTGATTATATGGATGGGATTAATGCATCCGGCTGGCATCTGCATTTTATCTCCGATGACAGAAAGCATGGCGGACATGTTTTCGAAATAGTCATGAAATCCGGTAAGGGACTTATCTCTAAGATAAATTCAGTAGAACTTAAGCTTCCTGATGAGCCGATTTTTGATACTTATTCGTTAAAACAGGCATCGGAGGAGGAAGTAAAGGCGGTAGAGCAGGGAAAAGGGTAAGAACTTCAGAAATAGAAAAGATTGCACACAAATTAAAAATGCAAGTAACTTTCAAAAATCAGCCTTTTTTATGTAAATTAATTCATCTATTTACAACACGGAATGTATCTGCTATAGTTTCTTCTTGTGTGCCATATGATATGACTACGAGGACGTTAGTAAGTATTTTGTGAGTCTTTTTTAAGGATTACAGCCTCGAAATCAGATTTAGTGGTACATGGCAGAATAAATTGATGATTTACTAGTTTGAAGGATATGATTATCCTGACAAAATATGAGGTGACAGCAAATATGGTAGACAGGGAGAATCTAATAAACGCACTCGCAGCATCAATGGGAGTGGTACAATTTGATGAAACAAAGTACACGGCATCAAGATATGATCCAAAGACAGGTACGCTATATTGTAATGGTATGGCTATATCAAAAGTTACAGCAGATAAGGCAGTAAGATATTTTGAATCTGTTGAGAAGAAATTCAACTCTGATGATCCTGACGGACGAGAGTTAAAAATGATTTATAGATGTGCTATAGAAGCAATCAAGATGATGCAGACAGAAAAGGTTAAAAAACTATTCAGCGGAGACGCTAAAGAATTTGCTAAAAATAAATAAATTCATTTAAAAAGAGGTTCCGGAGTTAAATATCCGGAACCTCTTTTGACTAGTGTAGCTGTCATTAAATGTACTGACAGCGCTGTTAATTGCATTATCTGCATACTTATTATTAAGTTTCCTCCCGAAGAGATAAATGATATAATAAACCTTTGCGATATTTGGGAGGTTATTATTTATGAATGAAGAAAAAAGGGAGAGTTTTGGATCCCGGCTTGGATTTATTCTGGTTAGTGCAGGATGCGCAATCGGAATAGGTAATGTGTGGAAATTTCCGTATGTGGCAGGGCAGAATGGCGGTGGAGTTTTCGTATTATTTTATTTACTGTTCCTGATAATAATGGGGATTCCGGTAATGACTATGGAGCTTGCAATGGGGAGACGAAGCGGGCTTACGATGGTCAGAGGGTATGAAAAACTTGAGAAAGCAGGACAAAAGTGGCATCTTCACGGATGGATATGTCTTGCCGGATGTTATATTTTAATGATGTATTACACTACGGTTTCAGGTTGGATGATGGATTATTTTGCCAGATTTGCAACAGGAAAGTTTATTACCAGGGAATCTGTAGTGGATGTATCGGCAGCTTTTGACTACCTTTTAGCTGATCCGATTGAAATGGGACTATTTACCGTACTTACGGTTTTGATAGGATTTTGTGTTTTAAGCTTTGGTGTTAAAAATGGTCTTGAAAAAGCCAATAAATTTATGATGATAGGACTATTGCTGCTTCTGGGCGTACTTGCAATAAACAGCTTAAGGCTTGAAGGCGGTATGGAAGGACTTAAGTTTTTTCTTTATCCAAATTGGGAAAGAGCAATGGAAGTCGGGCTTGCAAAGGTAATCTCTTCTGCTATGAATCAGGCCTTTTTCACGCTTAGTATAGGAATGGGATCGATAGAAGTTTTCGGAAGTTACATGGATAGAGAAAAAAGACTGATAGGTGAGGCCATCACCATAGCAACGCTTGATACATTAGTTGCTATCATGTCCGGAATAATTATTTTTCCTGCCTGCTTTGCATATGGAGTTGAACCGGCGCAGGGACCGTCACTTATTTTTGCCACACTTCCTGAGATCTTTATCAATATGCCGCTTGGAAGATTCTGGGGAACACTCTTTTTCGTACTTATGACATTTGCCAGTTTTTCAACAGTTACAGCTGTATTTGAAAATATAGTAATAAGTGTAGTTGATATTTTGGGAATAAAAAGAGTGACATCTATTGTGGTGAACTGCATTTTTCTTTTGATTACATCAATTCCCTGCGTACTTGGGTTTAATGTGATAAAAGATGTAACATTCATTGGCGGCAGAAATGTGCTGGATTTCGAGGATTTTCTAGTTAGTAATCTTATTCTTCCAACAGGTGCGCTTATAATTTTGTTATTCTGCGTGACCAGGTTCGGATGGGGATTCGATAATTACCTGGAAGAGGTTAATACGGGTGAGGGCATGAAAATGCCTGCTTCACTAAAGCATTTTTACAGAATAGTTCTTCCTATATTAATTGTTATAATTATAATAAATGGTCTTAAGGCGTAAAAAACTCAAGGGGACGTATCAGAATGGTGAGTAAATCATTCGATATGTCCTTTTTAAATGTTTATGATTAGTTAATAGATTAATTTTGAGACTGAGGGGTAAAATAGTTTTATAAAATTAAGTGTCTGAGGGGGCATTATGCGAAAACTGAGTAAAAAGGGTAACATGAATGACAGAATTGATACTGTTCTGCGTAAAGTCAGGGGAAGGATGACATCCTATCCACCGGGTATGTGTCCTCTTACGCTTTACAGATCGATACTTCAGATATCCATGAACCAGTCCTGCGGAAAATGTGTGCCCTGCAGGGATGGCCTTGTTGAGGTATATGACCTTTTAAATCAGATAATAAACGGTGATGCGACATTTGCAACTTTAGACGAAATTGAAGATAAGTGCAAAATGATCGCGGAGACATCCGACTGCGCGGTAGGTGTTGTCGGTGCAAATATGATTCTTGAGTCACTTTCGGAATTTGAGGATGAGTACAGGAGTCATATTGAGAGAAGAAGATGTATTGAAAACACAAGTCAGACTATTCCCTGTGTGACTTTGTGCCCTGCCCATGTGGACGTGCCGGGGTATATTGCCATGATTAAGGAAGAGGATTACGAGGGAGCCATCAAGGTGATCCGTGACAGGAATCCTCTGCCAACAGCCTGCGCAATGATCTGTGAACATCCATGTGAGAGGAAATGTCGCAGATCGCTCATCGATGATCCCATTAATATAAGAGGTTTAAAAAAATATGCGGTAGACAGCGTAGCTGCAGATAAAGTTCCCACACCTGAGCCGGGTGCAGCTACAGGCAAAACAATCGGAATTGTCGGTGGTGGACCTTCGGGACTTACTGCGGCTTATTTTTTGTCGCTAATGGGTCATGAAGTGCATATATATGAGGAGCACGAAAAGCTCGGTGGAATGCTCAGATATGGAATTCCTGAGTACAGACTTCCCAAGGAGAGGCTCGATCAGGATATAAATGCGATTATAAATGCTGGAAATATCAAGGTTTCCAACAATACTAAAATTGGAAAGGATATTTCATTTGAAGAACTAAGAGAGAGGCATGACGCTTTATACATAGGTATCGGAGCACAGATTGGAAACAGGATGCCTGTGGACGGGGCTGATGCCGAGAATGTGATCCCGGCTGCTGATTTTTTACAGAAGGTGGCATTGGGAGAAAAGATAGATCTTACAGGGAAAAAGGTTGTTCTTATCGGTGGCGGAAATGTGGCCATGGATGCTGCCCGAACCGCAGCGCGTCTTAATGCTGAAAGCATACACGTTTTTACAAGAAAAAGAGATGACTATACAGCCCTTCAAAGTGAGATTGAAGCTGCAATGCAGGAAGGAGTGCGGTTTAGAACGCTGCTTAGCTTCTTGAATATAGAAGCAGATAAAGAGACAAATCAGGTCAAAGCGGTATGGCTCCAGCCTGAGATAGTGGCAGAGTATGATAATTTGGGGATGATGACTACAGAACATTCGAGTAATTATCCTTACCGCTTTTTGTGCGATTATCTGATACTTGGAGTAGGACAGAGAAGTGATGCAGAGTGCTTCGAGAAGGCTGGCATCCCTGTTGAAAGAGGAAGGCTAAAGGCCGATGAAATGTGCATGATAAAGGATACGCCCGGAGTCTTTTCAGGCGGAGACTGCGTCACAGGTCCATCTACTGCAATAAATGCCATTGCGGCAGGACAGGTGGCGGCATTCAACATAGATGAATATCTTGGATATCATCACACGGTAAGACTGGAAGCAAGTATTCCTCCTGCTTTGCCGAATCCATGTATACCAACAGGCCGGGCAGAGATTGAGGAGAAGGATCCCTTTGAGAGGCGGGAGAATTTTGATCATGTGGAGCTTCCTATGACCTATGAAGAGGCTATGCGTGAGTCAGGAAGATGCCTTAGATGCGATCACTACGGCTGCGGCGCTATGGAAGGAGGCAGGGGAGAATGATTAGTCTTATTATCAACGGGCAGACATGCCGGACTAAAGAAGGACGAACAATTCTGGAAGCTGCCGGAGAAAATGGTTTTCATATTCCTACCTTATGTTACCTGAAAGGGATAAATGGCATAGGGTCATGTCGTATGTGTGTGGTTGAAGTGGAGGGGTACGAGAGACTTCTTGCTGCCTGTAACACCAGAGTCAGGGAAGGGATGGTCATCATCACGGATTCACCCAAGCTGACAGATTACAGAAGGAGAATGCTAAAGCTTCTTCTTTCCAATCACAATCTTGATTGTATGAGCTGCGCTGCCAATGGAAAATGTGAGCTGCAGAAGTTGTGTAATGAATACGGAGTAGAGCGGGCTGATCACGAAGGAAGTCGCGTGAACATAGAAAAGAAGCTTCCTTACATGGATGCCAATCCTTACATCAGTTATGATCCCAGTAAATGCATTCATTGTCAGAGATGCATCAGTATATGCCACAGAATCGTCTGCAATGGATCAATTAAGAGCGGAAGACTTGGTAATTACCATATTGTTGAAGCTCCTTTTGGAGATGATTACAAATATACCGGATGTGAGAGCTGTGGCAATTGTGCATCGGTATGCCCAACCGGAGCTTTGATTCTGAAAAGAGAAAAAGACTACAGGGAGTGGGAGGTAAAAAAGGTACTGACTACCTGTCCTCACTGCGCAACAGGATGCCAGTTATACCTTGTGGTTAAGGATAACAGGATAGTAAATGTGGGATCTGCGGACGGCTCGGCTAATCATAAGAGACTTTGTGTTAAGGGAAGAAATGCAAGCTTCGATTTTGTTCAAGCTGAAGATCGTTTGAAAAAGCCACTGATTAAAGACAAAAATACCGGAAGTTTTAGAGAAGTAAGCTGGGATGAGGCTATTTCTTATACTGCCAGGCGTTTCATGGAAATACGGGATAAGTATGGAAGTGAGAGCCTTGCCGGTTTTGCCTGCTCCAGATCTACAAATGAAGATGTATATATGCTTCAGAAGATGGTGAGGTGCTGCTTTGGTACTAACACCACGGATAATTGCGCAAGAGTCTGCCATTCAGCATCAGTTACAGGACTTGCCAAGACTCTGGGGTCGGGTGCCATGACTAATCCCATCCATGATATAACCCACGATGTGGATGTTATTATGCTGGTGGGTTCTAATCCTGAGGAGGCGCACCCTGTTGTGGGAATGCAGATAAGGCAGGCGGTAAAGCGCGGAACGAAGCTCATTGTGGTAGATCCAAGAGAAATAGGACTTGCCAGACAGGCTGACATTCATATAAAGCTCCGACCGGGAACAAACGTTGCATTTGCCAATGGAATGATGAATGTAATGATAAATGAAGACCTCATAGATCATGATTACATAGATAAAAATGTGGAAGGTTTCGAAGAGCTGAAAGCTCTTGTAATGAAATATACACCGGAAAAGGTTGCAGAGATTTGTCACATTGATAAGGATATGCTCATCGAGGCTGCCAGAATGTATGCCACTGCCGGGAAGGCACCTATAATCTACTGTCTGGGTGTGACCGAACATTCAACAGGGACAGAAGGTGTTATGAGCATGTCGAACATGGCGGTTCTGTGCGGAAAAATCGGACGCGAGGGATGCGGTGTTAATCCTCTGCGTGGTCAGAACAATGTACAGGGTGCCTGTGATATGGGAGCCATGTCCACAGATTATCCGGGATATCAGAAGGTCGATAATGAACAGGCCCGCCTGAAATTTGAAAAGGCCTGGGGAGTAAGTCTCAATCCTAATCAGGGACTTCGTGCAACAGAGGTTTTCCCTGCTGCAATTGAAGGAAAAATAAAAGGTTTATTCATATGTGGCGAGGATCCGATGGTTTCTGACCCTGATACCACGCATATTATTAAAGCTCTTGAGAGTATGGAGTTTATTGTTGTTCAGGATCTTTTTATGACAAAAACGGCAAGGTATGCGGATGTAATATTGCCGGCTAAAAGCTTTGCAGAAAAGGAAGGAACTTTTACAAACACAGAAAGAAGAATACAGAGAGTAAGGAAGGCCGTCACTTTGGAAGGAGAAATGAGGGCTGATACTGATATCATAATCGACCTTATGAACGCCATGGGTTACAAGCAGCCATACCTTACGCCCTCACAGATAATGGATGAGATTGCAGAGCTAACCCCCAGTTATCACGGAGTAAGCTATGAACGGCTGGATGCGGGTGAGAATCTTCAATGGCCTTGCCCTGAAAAAGATCATCCGGGTACGCCAATTATGCATGTGGGACATCCTGTGCGTGGAAAGGCGTTGTTATATCCTGCGGAATTTAAGGGAGCCAAGGAACTTCCTGACGAGGAGTATCCGTTCATTCTTATGACTGGACGAATTCTTTATCATTATAATGCGTTCAGTATGACTTCCCGTTCAAAGGGGCTTATGGAAATAGAGGGAGAGGGCTATATTGAACTAAATTATAAGGATGCTGATAAGCTTGGAGTTAAAACCGGAGACATGGTAGCTGTAAGCAGCAGAAGAGGAACGATTGAAGCGAAGGCGAGAGTAGGAAGAAAAGTATCACAGGGTGAAACCTGGATGCCTTTCCATTTCCCGGATTCTCCTGTAAATATGATAACCAACGCAGCTCTTGACGAGTACGCAAGGATTCCGGAGTACAAGGTATGCGCAGTTAAGCTGGAGAAGAGATGAGCATAATCTGATAATGACAGAAAGTAGGCTGCATATTTATTTTTCATTAGGAAAAATATGCAAAATCTGCTCATAGTCCTCAGGAGTATTGCAGTTTAGCAGTTCGTAAGGATTACCATGAAAATCATAATACTGGCAATCAAGTCTTTCAAGGAGGGCTCTGATTGCCAGTTTTTTATTGTCTATAAGCTCTTTGCACAAATCTGCATGGGAGGTGTTATAAACACCGATAAGAGGCTCAGGGTGACCATTATATGTCAAAACGGTGGCATCGGGATTATTGTCCAGATGTGCAGCAAGTAGCATGTTTAAGGTATCTTCTGAGAGAAGGGGTATATCAACACTCATAACCAGGGCGCAGCTATGTTTGCATTTGAGGAAACAGGAATATAGCCCGCCCATTGGACCAAGGTCCGGGATAAGGTCAGAAACCTGACTGACGTATGGACTCTGGTGGGGGTCAGCAAGGGAATCTGAGCCGGGCGGTGTCAAGGCGTTAGCAGAGTGGAAATTTTTTCCAGATACAATGATGTCATCGCATCCAAGGTTTTCAAGCTTCTCTATCTGAATTTCAAGCAGAATCCTCCCGCCAAGGAGGAGCTTTGACTTATCAGTTTTCATGCGGCTGCTTTTGCCGCCTGCAAGTATTATTCCGCTGAAATTCATTTTTTTAACTCTATCCTCGCAACATCCTTAACCTGGCGTTTAGAATTACTGTCACCAAAAACAACCAGTTTGATTTTTAATGCACCTGCATCATCTGTAGAACTTGTAAGATATGCGACTCCGTCTGAAGAAATCTCAGCTGCTGTTAATTCAGCAGAGTATTCATCAGTGGAAACGATTTTTGCCACAGAAAAATCATCTAACGTAATATCAGCAAGATTAAGGACGCTAAGAAGCGTCACTCCGGTATCTGATATTACGTTTTCTTTGCCTTTTCCGTTAATGGTTGTGCCCTGAACATCAACGGCCGGGGCCTTAAACGGGTCTACCGAAATATCTTTTCCTTCGTATGTAATGGTAAGAGATCCGGGGGCGGACGCAGTTCGACTGGGCAGATAAATGACTGTGAAAACTGTAGTTATTAGCAAAAGTACAATGACGATAATGAGATTACTTTTTTTCATTGGATTTCCTTTTCTGATAATATGACAGGTTTAAGGCGTTTCACCAGCTGGGCAGCCAGAAGTCCGCAGATGGAGCCGCTTGTACCTGAAACACATGCATATAATATAAGTACAATTCCGGTCAGCCGGAATACCAGAAAATTGGCGGTCAGACTTGCAGTGATTGAAGCTGCGATGGATGAAATCATGATGCCCAAAGACATATCTTTTGCAGTTTTTCTCGTGATAAAAAGGACCATATCGACTGTAAGCCCCGGCAGAATATATCCCACAGGCGCCAGTAGTCCCATGCTTCCTGTCATCCCAAAGCATAGTGCCAAAACGCTTTGCACTATCGCCATGAGGGTTCCGCAGCCAAAAGCAGGTATCATGGATGCGGCAATAATAAGGAACATAAGAGAACAACTGGTGGCGATACCACCCGGTATATGCAGGAACTCTGTGATCACATTGGCTGCCGGTGATATGAGTTTTTTGGCAAAAAGACCAAGATCGCAGCATAGCGCCATAAAAATATAGACTCTCAGTTTTGACCGGATTTCTGTTTTCATAAATAAAATCCTTTCAGTTGTTGTAGGCGGAAACCCACTTGCTTTAGCAGGTGGGAGGAGCCTTGTAAATTGTTATACACAAACATATGTGCTATAATATACTTAGCAACAGGTTCCAAGAGAAAACCGTTAGGTGTGTTGCTCGCCAAAGGCACTCTTTGTACATTGGTAAGTATATATGAGGTTGCCGCCCAAAGTCTTGCGACGGCGTAAAATATACTCAAGCATCCGCGTTTACTGTACGGCATGGGAATATGCAGTCCGTGAGGTCTGCGTACAGAGTACCTGATACAGTTGTATAAGAGCATATCTCTTATACAAAGGGTGTTGTCAATCACCCTGTTAATGCGACACCACGGAAGTTACACCGTATTAAAGGTAGGAGTCGTAGACGTACTACTGGGTAGTCGCAAGCCACGTACCTTTAGGTGCGTGGTAGTTGACAAGCGTAACTCCTTATGTCATTTGGACCTGCAAAAAACGGTAAAACAGAATACTTTCTATAACATATTATATCAGTCATTTATATTATTGTCCTTTTTCATTTTGTGTTTCATATAATCGATAAATGCCATCACGCGCATATTATTAGAATTTTATTGAAATTTAATTCCTTGATTACGAAATGCAATAAATTACATGCTATTATTTAAATTACGATAGGATGGTATCTTTTATGGGAACAATGAAGAAGCATGATGTAAAAGAACAGAAGCCAGCTCATTGTATTCCTGATATAGGTTGTGTCAGTGATGTTGACGAGAGAAAACAACTGTGTTAGCATGAAGCATATTAAATATTAGTAGGACTGAGCAATTGGTCACGGTAAGGAAATCCATAATCCATTCGGGTTATGGATTTTTTTTAAAAGGAAAGTGAAAATGCACAACGAATTATTTGAAAATGAATCAATCCCCAAGGCTTATATGAAAATGGCGCTTCCTGTGGTAATGGGAATGGTAATAACTTTGGTTTACCCTCAAGCATTACAAACCTTATGCAGACAGGGTGTGGTATTCCTGCCGATGATAATTCTGCTTTCAAGCTTCCTTGGATTAAACGGAATAATTGCAACCCAATTTATTTCTGATTTATTGACTACCGTTATAGCGTTTATTCTATTAAAATGTAATATATTGAATGAAAACCGATAATTGGGCTGTTTGGGGATACTTGCATAAATTCAATCGTTATGAGTTTCAAGCGTTTGCGGGAAAAAGAGGTAGGACAGACAGAGGGATAAAATAATAACAATTCACGGGAGGACTTATGGGAAGATTTTTTAAGGATAAAGTATTCTATGAGAAACTTGTGCGACTGACATTACCGATAGCATTTCAGAGTCTTATGCTGGCAGCGGTGGCAGCTGCGGATGCTATTATGCTTGGAAGGATAGAACAGGACCAGATGGCGGCAGTATCGCTGGCTACGCAGGTTCAGTTTATTCAGAACATGATACTGACTGCAGCCACAGTTGCAGGCTCCATACTGGGAGCACAGTATTACGGCAAAAGTGATAAAGACACCATAAACAAAATCTTCGCCATGATGATAAGAACTGTGGGCGTTGTATCGATAGCATTTGCGGTGGCATGCCTTTGCATACCTGAGCTTCTAATGAAAATCTTTGCCAGTGACCAGAATCTGATAAATATCGGTGCTTCATACCTCAGAATTGCAGGTTGGTCATACTTCATTACAGGAATAGCAGAGTGCTATCTTACAATTATGAAGGTTACAGACCATGTATTTAGAAGTGCTCTTATCAGCACCGTTACAGTGGTGATAAATGTAATATTAAACTCGGTATTTATTTTTGGATTGTTCGGACTTCCGGCGATGGGAGCACAGGGTGCTGCACTTGCGACACTTATTGCAAGAATAATCGAGATTATTTGGGCAATTGGATCAACATATCAGCGTGGTTTCCTCAAACCCAAATATAGCTATCTGTTCAGGACCTTCCCGGGATTGAGGATGGATTTTATCAAAGTGGCTCTGCCACTTCTTGGTGGTGGACTTTTCTGGGGAGTTGGATTTACATCCTATACAGCAATAATGGGACATCTTGGAAGCGACGCAGCTGCAGCCAATTCCATTGCTGCCGTAGTAAGAGATCTGTTCTGCTGTATGTGTAACGGAATCAGCAGCGCCGGCGGCATTATGGTTGGAAATGAGCTGGGTGCAGGAAAACTGGATAAGGGAAAAGAGTACGGTATTCGTCTTGCAAAAATCTCATTTGTTATTGGATTTCTTAGTACCGCACTTGTACTGCTTGTAACTGCTCCGGTTGTAAAATTCATGATACTTACAGATACAGCCAGGAATTATCTGATCGGAATGATGGTGGTTATGGCGATATACATGATTGGTCGCTGCGTAAACACAATAATAATAAACGGGATTTTCAGCGCAGGAGGAGACACGATGTTTGATGTTTACAGTCTTGCGGTTTGCATGTGGGGAATAGCCATTCCTGTGGCATTTCTTGGTGCCTTTGTATTCCACTGGCCTGTGGTTGCTGTCTACGCCTGCACATGTCTTGATGAAGTGGGCAAAATCCCGTGGGTTATGCTGCACTTTAGAAAATACAAGTGGGTGAAGGATCTGACAAGATAACAATTAGTATGACCTGATATTAGGTTAGCTTGAGAATGAAAGTATTTAGTTTAAAGGCAGCTTTATGGTAGCTGTTGTGCCAATCCCCATCTCGCTTTCATAGGAAATGCCATATTCCTGACCAAAATAGAGCTTTATACGCTGGTCAACGTTTCTGATACCGTAGCCCTTTGTTTCTGCTGTCAGAATGTTGTCCAGCGTATTTTTGTCCATACCACAGCCATTGTCTTTCACGGTAATGAGTATATTTTCATCATCCCTTTTTATGCTGATATAAAGCTTTCCAATATAGTCTTCTTTATCGTTGTATCTTATGCCGTGAACAATGGAATTTTCAACAAGAGGCTGAATTATCAGGTTGATGACTCTGCAGCCAAACAAGGATTCATCGACATCATAACTGAATACGAAGGAGTCTGAGTGGAGCATCCTCTGTATCTCCAGATATGATAAAGTATTTCTCCATTCATCTGCCAATTTGGTTGTATTGTGCCCTTTATTCAGGGTAGTTCTGTAAAAAGTGGACAGTTGAAGCGCAATGCTGCTGATCTCAGACTGATCCGCCTGTATAGCTTTACTGTTTATCATGGACAGACAGTTGTACAGAAAATGAGGATTTATCTGAGATTGTAGCATTTGAAGCCTATATTCCTGCTTCGCAAGTTTATTAATATATAGCTCGTGAATGGTGTTTTCGAGACGTCTTGCCATGTTATCAAAAGCGCTTATGAGTTTGGCTATTTCATCATTGTTTTTGCTTTTTACGGTTACTGTGAAGTTATCAGCCTGAATCTGATCCATATTGTTTGCGAGCTTTTCAAGAGGCTCTACCAGATGCTTGGATAGAACCACACCAAGGTAGATCATGGAAACTATACATAAAGCAATCATTCCCATGATGACAAGAATAAATGAATTGGCGGTACTTGTTATAAATTTCTGCGGTCTGAAAACAATGATATTCCAGCCGTGGGAATCTTCTGTAGAGATTTCTCTAAAATATCCGGAACCTGCATTTTTACCAAGTGTCTGCTCCAAATTCTGTTCAAAGAATAATTCGGAGGGAGCATTAGAAAAAGTGGAATAGTCAAAAATAAGCTGTCCCACACTGTCATATATGCCAATCGCATAATCATCCTCAAATAATGTTTTATAGGAAGAAAACGCATAGTCGTAGGACAACGTGATAGTCATGATATTATTATAAAAACGGCAGGGAACAAGATATACCAATAAGAATTTGCTGCTGTTTTTATCGAATATGTAGAAGGGTTTTTGGGCTGAGAGAGCATCAGAATACCAGCTATACTCCTGGAGGTCTGACAGTTGTTTAAGTGTGGTCCCGTGGGGATACAGGTTGGTCTCTGTATAAAGAGTTATCCCCTCAATCTCAGGATGCATGGCCTGTATCATAAGAAATTTAGAGTCAAAAACCTCAGTATTTGCAAGGAACATCTCATAGTTACTGCCATATTTTTTGTCCACAGCTGATTGAATGGCTTCATCCCAGGCAAGGGTAGTTATGATACTTTCCTGAAGAGACAGATAATGACTTAAAGAAGATGATGCCTGATCCAGAACATTATTGATATTATTCTTTTCCTGAGAAACCAGAAGCCTTCTGGACTGTATAGTACAGAAGGCTCCTAATAGTATTACAGGAATCAGACTAACCACAAAACATATTATCTGAATTTTATTTCTGAATTTAAGGTTTTGATACCAGGACATACCGCTTATCATAATCTCAGTTTTCTCCACTTCTTACTTTTTCAGGTGTTTTCCCAAAATGATCACGGAAGCTTTTTACAAAATAGGAGTCATTTTTAAAGCCTACACTGATTCCAATATCAGCAATTTTCATATTGGTGGTCAGAAGCATCTCTCTGGCTTTTTCCATGCGGACATTTTTGATATATTTGTTGATTCCGCAGCCGGTCTCTGCTTTAAATATTGTGCTCAGATAGCTTGTGTTTAAGTAGACCATTTCAGCAAGGCTGTTTAGTGATATATCTTTATAGTAATTGGCTTTAATATATTTTTTTACAAGCTCAACGGAATGCTTGCCGCCGTCAGTTCCGCTTATTTTTGTTTCCGGCAGCTCTTTCTTTTGGCTTGCGTTATCAAGGAGTTTCAAGGTGCTGTCCATGGTTGCCTCGAACTCTTTTGGATCTAATGGTTTTAACATATAATTACATGCATGAACAGACAGAGCAGCTTTTGCATATGAAAAATTATCGTAGCAGCTAAAAAAAAGTATCGGCAGTTCGTCATTGCCTTCACGCGCCTTTTTAGCAAGGTCAATACCACTTACGAATGGCATTTCTATATCTGTAAGAAGAACATCAATCGGAGTGCCGCCAAGTATATCAAGAGCCTGCTTGCCATTTGATGCGTGGAGTACATTAAAAGTTTCCATAAGTCCCAGCTTTTGCAGCAGGAAAATTACAAGATCATATTCATTTTTTTCATCCTCAGCAATCAGCATATTATAGGACATATGTGCATTCCTCCGAAATTAAAACGATTTTACAAAATTCATTATATCAATAAAAAAAGGAAGCACAATCTGTAAAATAAAATGTCCTAAAAAAATGATACAAATCCAAAAAATTTTATATATAATCCATAAAAATCGAATGCTACTATATCTGTGTCGATACATTAGCTAATGGGGAACAAAAAACAAGTAAAAGGGAGAATGTTATGTTAATGAGAAGGGCAAAAAGAATAATATCCTGTGCCGTACTCTCAACAGCAGTACTTACAATGACTGCTTGCGGAAACACAGGTGGGGACACAAATTCTGCTTCGGAAACACAGGTAGCTCAGGATAATACACAAAGTAATGACAATAAGGAAAATGCTTCTTCAAATGGGGATGAGGCAGCATTTAAAGGATTTGAGCCATATGAGGATGAGCTAAATATTCATATCGGAAGACTGGCTTCACAGCACACAGTATCCACACTTCTTCCGGGAGATACTCTTGAGGATAATCCTTATACCAGATATGTGACAGATAATCTCAACATTACATTTACAGATGAGATTGAAGCAGCAGATGAGGATTATAAGAACAATATAGCGCTTGCAACATCAAGTGGAGATATCCCGGAGATGTTTACGGTTACAAGCTATGACACTCTGGTTGATCTTGTAGAAAGCGATCTGCTTTGCGATTTAACAGATGTATACAATGAATACGCCAGTGATTATATAAAGAAGATCTACGATTCCTTCGAGGGAAGAGGTCTTGATATGGTTACCTTTGACGGTAAGCTGATGGCTCTTCCGGGAACCAATGCTGATAATGGTGTTCCTACACTTTGCTGGATAAGAAAAGACTGGCTTGACAAGCTGAATATCAACCCTGATGAGGACGGGGATCTGTGCGTTAGCTATGAAGAAATTGCAGATGTAGCAAGAGCTTTCGTAAAGGAAGATGTTTCTGGTAAGGGAACAATCGGTATCGCTATGAGTGATGGCATCGGTGATGCTGAGTGGATTGCCAATGCAAATGGCGGATTTGTAGGAAAATGGCTTGATAACGGTGATGGAACAATCTCATGGTCTACATTATCAGATGCAAACAAGAAGAGTTGGGAAATCTTACACCAGTGGTTTGAAGAGGGAATTCTTGATCCTCAGTTTGGTACAAGAACCTATGAGGATGTTACAGCTCTTTTGATTGATAATAAGTGCGGTATCGCATTTGGCGCATGGCATATGCCTGACTGGAGATTTTCACATGTTAAGGATGCCAATCCGGAGGCTGAGTACATTGCTTACACAATTAAGGATTCAACAGGCAAGGTAAATCTTGCGCATGAAAATCCGACCAATAACTTCATTGTTGTAAGAAAAGACTACGAGCATCCTGAAGCTGCAGTAAAGATCCAAAATGTACTTTTTGATGAGCTTGTACATGAAACTCTTGATACAGCACCGGAAGTAATGTCATTTGTCCAGAACGGCGGTGATAACTTCACAAAGCCTGTACAGATCGAATGTCTGCCTTCTACAACCAAAGATGTTTACTTTAATGAGCATCAGGCTGTTCTCAAGGGAGAGCTTAAGCCCGAGGATACATCGACAGCAGAGAACAAGAACAGCTCATCTATCATGCTTGAGTACTTGAAGGATCCTGAAAATGTAACAGAAGAAACACGTACAGGATGGTCATTCTATAATTCAAGAATCGTAGGTCTTGGTGCAGCCATCGACGGACTTAATAAAAATGGTAATGCCAACTGGGTATCACCCCTTTATCCACCGACACTTGAAGCAATGGAGCAGAAAAAAGCTGCTCTGGATACTCTTGAGCTTAAGGCATATATCCAGATTGTAACAGGTGAGCAGCCTATCGAATACTTCGAACAGTATAAGCAGGATTGGATGGATTACGGTGGTGCTGATATCATTGCAGAAATGGAAGAGTACTACGCTAACAAATAAATAAAATACGGGTGAGTGCAATATGGCAAAGAATAATACTGCTAGTAAGATTAAAACTAAAAATATTGCCTCAGAAGTGTTCTATCAGTGCATGATGTTACCGGGCATGGTATTCGTTATATTATTTAACCTCGTGCCTATGCTTGGTATCATCATGGCATTTCAGGATTTTAAGCCCGCGAAGGGATTTCTGGGATCCAAGTTCGTCGGTCTTAAGCATTACATCTATCTTTTTCAAATTCCCGATGGATTTAACATATTCAGAAATACGCTGGTTATCGCAGTCGGCAAGATTGTGATAGGAACGCTTATGGCAATAGCTTTTTCAATTTTGTTAAACGAAATAAAACATGTATGGCTGAAAAAAGGTGTTCAGACAGTTGTTTATCTACCTCACTTCCTGTCCTGGGTAATTCTTGCAACAGCCATTAAAAATCTCTTCAGGCTTGATGGATTTGTAAATGCAGTACTCGGAACAGGAGTCAACTTTTTAGGCAGCAATTCCTTTTTCCAACCTCTGCTGATAGGAAGTGATGTTTGGAAGGAATTTGGCTATAATTCCGTAGTCTATCTGGCGGCTCTTACTGCAATAGATCCGGGTCTCCATGAAGCTGCAAAAATCGATGGTGCAAACTGGTGGGACAGAGTGATTCACGTAACCCTGCCCGGAATGCGCTCTGTCATAATACTTATGTGCGCCATGAGCCTTGGAAGTATACTAAATGCCGGCTTTGATCAGGTTTATAACCTTTATACTGCGCCGGTTTATGAGACAGGTGATATTATTGACACCTATGTGTACAGGGTAGGTCTTACTTCAATGCAATATAGTTTTGCAACGGCTATAGGACTTTTGAAATCAGTTATAGCCTTTGTGCTTATGATGCTTGCTAATCATCTGGCTAAGAAATATACAGACAGTAAAATATTCTGAGAAGGAAAATACATATGAATACAAAGAAAATAGCTGGAAAAACCGGTATTATCTGCATCTATGGAATTGTAGTTTTCCTGGGGCTTTGCTGTCTTTTGCCGTTGTGGTATATCGTGGCAATATCATTTTCAAAAGCCTCTGCTGTAGAAGGAAATATGGTATCACTGATACCAATAGGATTTAATACAGTGGCCTACGAGGAAATTCTTACAGATGCTCAATATTGGAGATCCTTTTTAATATCTATTCTGCGCGTAATTCTGGCGGTCATCATTAACCTTTCCCTGACAGTCAGCATGGCTTACGCGCTTACCAAGAACAATAAACAGTTCCACGGAAGAGATATTTATATGAACATTCTTATTTTTGCCATGCTCTTTAATGGCGGAATGATTCCGACATTTTTGGCGATAAAAAAGTATCATCTGCTAAATACTATATGGGCATTGGTACTTCCGGGAGCTGTTCCGATTTTTAATGTAATACTGCTGATGAATTTCTTCCTCGGAATACCAAAGTCTCTGGAGGAAGCAGCAGTCCTTGACGGTGCAAATCCGCTGCAGGTTCTCACCAGGGTATATATTCCCTGCTCTGTGCCGGTTCTTGCAACGGTAACACTTTTTAGTATCGTAGGCAGTTGGAATGATTTCTATAGCGGACTTATATACATCACAAGAATAGAGAACTATCCGCTTATGACTTATATTCAGAGCCTGACCATAAACATGGAAGAGATAGTAAAGCACGGTACAATGGAAGACATTATCAGGGCTTCGCAGGTATCCGAGCAGAACCTGAATGCTGCTAAAATCGTAGTGGCTGTTATTCCGCTAATGCTCATTTATCCGTTTTTACAAAAGTACTTTATAACAGGAATCGTAATAGGTTCGGTTAAGGAATAAGTTGGAGGACTAAGATGAATAAAACACTGAACATTACGAGACATCCTGTTTCAAAACCGGAGAATGTAATATGCCAGGGAAATTACAGGATTACGATTTTAACTGAAAGACTCATAAGATTTGAATACAGTAAAGATCAGGTATTTGAAGACAGAGCAACGCAGGTTGTGCTAAACAGAGATTTTCCAAAGGTGTCTTTTAGTCTGAATAAGACTTCTGAAAGGATTGAGATTAAGACAAGATATCTTCATCTTTATTATGATAAAAAGGAGCCTGGTGAAACAGGGCTTCAGGTAGAAATAAAGGACAGTAAAACATCTCATGTCGGTCACTGGTACTATGGGAAAAAAGCTCAAATGGCGGGTAACCTTGGCGGAACAATAAGAACTCTCGATGAAGTAAATGGAAGTTGTCCAATCGATGCAGGTCTTGTTTCAAAAGACGGTTGGGGTCTTCATGATGATTCAACATCGCTTGTTATTACGGAAGATGGCTGGGTAGCTCTGCGTGAGCATGCGGAAACAGATTTGTATCTGTTTGGATATGGTAGTGATTATAAGGGATGCCTGCATGATTTCTATACTCTTACAGGCAAAACGCCAATGCTTCCCAGATTCGTACTTGGTAACTGGTGGAGCAGATATTATGAATACTCTGAAAAAAGCTACAGAGAGCTTATGGAGCGATTTGATGATGAAGGAATACCTTTTTCTGTAGCAGTAATAGATATGGACTGGCATCTTGTTGATATTGATCCTAAGTATGGAAGCGGCTGGACCGGATTTTCCTGGAACAAGAAGCTTTTTCCTGATCCCCCGAAATTCATGAAATATCTGCATGACAGAGGTATGAAAGTCACGCTGAATCTCCATCCTGCTGATGGGATAAGAGCTTACGAGGACTGTTATCACGATATAGCAGAAAAAATGGGAGTAGATATTCAAAACCAGGAGACCGTTGAATTTGATGCTGCAAACTCCAGGTTCATAGAAAATTATCTGGAGTATGTTTGTCATCCCCATGAAAAAGACGGAGTTGATTTTTGGTGGATAGACTGGCAGCAAGGCACAAAAACGGGACTAAAAGGGCTTGATCCTCTCTGGATATTAAATCACTATCATTATCTCGATAGTGGAAGGAATGGTTTGCGGCCTCTTACTTTTTCAAGATATGCAGGACCCGGATCCCACAGATATCCTATAGGATTTTCAGGAGATACAGTTGTAACCTGGGAATCACTGCAGTTTCAGCCCTATTTTACAGCTACAGCCTCAAATATAGGTTATGGCTGGTGGAGTCATGATATAGGCGGTCACACTCATGGTTATAAGGATGATCAGCTGGAATGCAGATGGTATCAGTTTGGTGTCTTTTCACCTATCATGCGACTTCATTCGGAAAAAAATGAATTCAATGGAAAAGAACCCTGGCGCTTTAGAAAAGATATAAGCGAAATAATGAAGAGATTCCTTAGGTTAAGGCATGAGTTGTTGCCATATCTTTATACCATGAATTACAGGGCATATAAATTTGATGAGCCAATCATACAGCCTTTGTACTATAACATTATGCCGGATGAGGCCTTTGAGCAGGCATACGAACAAGTAAAAAATGAGTATTATTTTGGAACAGAAATGATAGTAAGCCCTGTGACAAGTAAGTGTATCAAAGGCATAAATGTGGCAAAGACCACAACATACCTGCCGGAAGGTAATTACTATGATTTCTTTACAGATGTCATATACTCAGGAGGCAGAAACATAGACTGTTACCGCACCCTGGAATCGATACCTCTGTTTGTACCGGAGGGAGGAATCATTCCAATGACGGACAAAATAGGAACTAAGGATGTAACTACTAATCCGGATTCACTTGTAATTCATGCTTATGCAGGAAAAAATGGCAGCTTCACAATGTATGAAGATGACAATGTAAGTATGGGTTATGTGGATGGAGATGCTGTATTTACAGAATTTATCCTGAAGTGGTCTGATGAAAAGAGTTTTACCATCAAGGCTCCAACAGGTAATATCAGTCTTCTTCCCAAGAAGAGAGATTACCGAATTGTAATTCATGGCGCAGATATGAGTAAGTACAAGGGTGGTCTCCAAAGTTATGTTACCGTATCTGATGGAAGTACTCCAATAGGTGCGGAGATTTCCTACAATGAAAAGCTTAATCAGCTTATTGTAAACATGCCTGAGTGTAGTTTGGATAAGGATATAACCATTACGATTCCTGCTGACATCTGCTTAAAGAAGAATGCTGTAAAAAGTGTAATATTTGATTTTCTTAATCAGGCTGAAATTTCTTTTGCTCTTAAAAACGATATTTACTGGGCTGTAGATAACGGCGATACTCCGGATCAGATTATGGAGAGCCTTGAGCAAATGAATATTGAAAACGATCTTTATAAAGCGATATACGAAATAATATACAGTTCGTAAAAAAAACTGATGCCAGGAGTCTGTTTAGATTCCTGGCATTTCCATTTCAAAAGAAATTCTGGTTTTAAATCCTTAATCAGCGGATTTAACTTTCATCCATTCATTTGAATAGAGCTTATCGGTTTCTTCACCGAGATACTGATAAGCCTCAACATTCATAGTAGAAAGATCAGGGAAAGCAACCTTTGAGTTCTTGATATCTTCATCTTCGATGTTTTCCTGAGCTTCGGTATTGGGAGTGGAGTAGGTGATGTACTCAAAGTTCTTAAGAGCAATATCACCGCGGCACATAAAATCAATCCATTTTTCAGCATTGGAAACATGCTTGGATCCCTTGGTAATAACCCAGGAATCAATCCATACATTGGTGCCTTCCTTTGGAACAACATACTCAAGATTAGGATTTTCTCTAGCGGTATAAATTGCTTCGCCGGAGTAGATTACTCCAAGAGCGGCTTCTTCACCGATCATTTTATCCCTTACCTGATCAATTACATATGCCTGAACAAGTGGTTTTTGTGCAATAAGATCCTCTGTCGCTTTTGAAACTTCAGCAGGATCTTTAGAATTAAGTGAATAACCGTTTTTGATAAGAGCCACCATGTAAGCATCTCTTACTGAATCCTGCATAAGTATCTGACCTTTGTATTTTTCATCCCAAAGGATATCCCAGCTGTCAACAACATCATCTACCATGGTCTTGTTATAGAGGATTCCGACTGTTCCCCAGCAATAGGGAATGGAGTACTTATTCTCAGGATCAAAATCTTTTGAAGTCTCAAAATACTGCTGACCAATATTTTTGACATTTGGAATATTGTCAAAGTTAAGGGGCTGAATCATGTCATTTTCAATGAGCTTCTGAATCATGTAATCGGATGGGCAGATAACATCATAGGCTGAAGTATCTTGTGCAAGCTTTGCGTACATGATCTCATTGTTTTCGAACATGTCGTAGATTACATCGATACCGGTCTCATTTTCAAATTCCTTTATTACATCTTCATCTATGTACTCGCCCCAGTTGTAGACATAAAGTTTGTTGTTTGAATCAGTTTTCTCTGACCCGCAGCCTGCTAAAGCAGCACAAGTTATCATGACAACAAGTGCCACTGAAATCAGTTTCTTTTTCATAATGATCATTTCTCCCTGGCAATATTATTCTGAGCTCTGTCAATCACAAGAAGAAGAACAAGCACAACTACAAATATTATAGCAGATAATGCGTATATTTCCGGCTGGATACCTCTTTTAACCTCGTTATATATTAGAGTTGATACGGTCTCGAATCCTGAACCTTTGGTAAAGTATGTGATGATAAAGTCATCGATTGACATGGTAAATGCCATAAGTGCACCTGATATTATGCCGGGAACAAGATCTGGAAATATTGTTTTAAAAAAGCCATAAACAGGTGTGGCTCCAAGATCCAGAGCTGCTTCATATACATAAAAATTTAAATTCTTTATCCTTGGCAGAACACTTAACATGACAAAAGGAATATCAAAGGTTATATGTGCCAACAGGATAGTAGAGAACCCTGAGCTTAAGTGAAGAAATCTGAACAGAAGCATCAGGGAAATACCTGTTACAATATCCGCATTGATCATCGGAATATTGGTCACTGCAGTTATTGCAGACCTGAATTTCGAACTTAACCCAATCATTGCAATACAGGTGGCCGTACCAATAATTGTTGAAAGAATCGTTGCCAGCACTGCGATTGAAAGGGTATTAACAAGGGCACTGGCTATCGCTTCATCGGAAAAAAGCTCTATATACCAATTAAGAGTAAAACCTCCCCATTTTGCCCTTGACTTACTGGAGTTGAAGGACAGCACAATGAGTGCAATAATTGGCGCATACATGAATACCAAAAGGAGAGCAAGATAAACTCTTTTAAGAATTTTCTTCATGCCAGTGTACCTCCTTCAGTATCAGTGATGTTCTCAACTATCATATTCAGAATTATAAAGATCATGAGAACTATTGAAAGTCCACTTCCCAAATGCCAGTCATAGAGCTGGGTAAACTGCTGCTCTATAATATTTCCGATAAGAAGTATCTTGGATCCGCCAAGCATTGACGAGATAGCAAAGGTCGTAAGGGCGGGAATAAATACCATTGTAATTCCGCTGATGATTCCAGGAAGTGACAATGGGAATATTATGCGCAAAAAGGTCTGGAAGGTTCCTGCCCCTAAGTCTCTTGCAGCATTTATTACATTATCATCAATCCTGCTAAGTGCATTATAGATAGGCAATATCATAAATGGCAGGAAGTTATAGACCATACCAAGCACAATGGCTGATGGTGTATTGATAATGTTAATAGTAGGCAGATGCAAAAAAGTCAGTACTGCATTAATAACACCTTTTCCCTCAAGAAGAGTCATCCAGGTAAGCGTTCTTAGAAGGAAATTCATCCACATTGGTAAGATAAAAAGTGTTACAAGATAAGTGTTTCTTGTGAGCTTCATGGACGTTAGTATCATACCAAGCGGATATGCCAAAACAAGGCAGATAGCAGTGCTTATGAGTGCAAGGTTAACAGATTTTATCAACGCTTTAAAATATCCGTATTCTGCAATCGTTGCTACGTTCTCAAATGTAAAGCCACCCTGATCATCTGTAAGTCCATAATAGAAAACCATTGCCAGGGGCACCAGAATAAATATCACTGCCCAGGCAAGATAGGGGGATGCAATTAGAGGAGCAGTTTTTGAGTTTTTAAACAGTTTCACTTATGGCCTCCTCATCCTCAGACTCAGGAACATTCATGATCTGAATATTATAAGGATCTACCTTTATACCAACCTGTGTTCCGACTTCCGAAAGCTTTGTGGAATGTACAAGCCACTCAAAGCCACCTGCTTCCACATCCATCTCGTAGTGTACACCCTTAAAGGTGAGATCGGTTACAACGCCGCTAATCGTACCTTCGGAGGGAGCTACAAGCTCAACGTCCTCAGGACGAATTACTACATCTACAGGCTTATTTTCACCAAAGCCCTTATCAACACAGGCAAATTTTGAGCCAAGAATCTCTACAAGCTCATCCCTGATCATAGTAGAGCGGATAATATTGCTGTCACCGATAAAGTCAGCCACAAAGGCATTCTCCGGTTCATTATAGATGGTCTCAGGTGAGCCTTCCTGCTGTATATATCCCTGATTCATAACCACAATGTGGTCAGACATGGTAAGTGCCTCTTCCTGATCATGCGTTACATAAATGAAAGTGATTCCAAGCTCTTCCTTAAGCCTTTTAAGCTCGTACTGCATATCCTGACGCATTTTAAGGTCAAGAGCGCCAAGAGGCTCATCCAGCAAAAGAACTTTAGGCTCATTTACAATAGCCCTTGCTATGGCAATTCTTTGCTGCTGTCCGCCTGAGAGTGAGTCAGGCTTACGCTTTTCATACCCCTCAAGGTTAACCAGCTTAAGAGCATATTTTATTTTATCTTTAATATAGCTCTCGGGCTTATTTTTTATCCTTAGACCAAAGGCTATATTTTCTTCTATGTTCATATGAGTAAAAAGAGCATACTTCTGGAATACAGTATTGAGCTGTCGCTTATTTGGAGCAAGATTAGTAATATCCTTTCCATCAAAGATAACCCGGCCCTGTTCAGGCTTTTCAAAACCGCCTATTATCCTTAAGGTGGTGGTTTTTCCACAACCGGAAGGTCCAAGAAGAGTTACAAAAGAATTTTCATAGATATGAAGGTTCAGGTCATCCAAAATCACCTGTCCGTCATAAGATTTTGTAATATGTTCAAGAGTTATAAGGTCCTTCCCCATTTTTGTCTTCTCCCGTTAATAAAATAAATACAATTAAATTTATTATACACAGTTTATAAAAATATAATAGAAGTCTAAAACTCCCATCCTGGAATTAGTATAATCATTGCCAAATATCTCTATTAGCAATATATTCTCTAAATCGAGGGAGCTTTAGTACTATTTTCCCGCGTATACTACCATCTATTACGCCTTTTTCGATAAGGCGCTTTCTTGGTTCACTCCAATCACTATGACTTTTCTTTGTGATTTCAAGTAACTCAGCTGCATCCATAGCATCTTTCTCAGCTATAAATCGCACATACCACTGGTCTTTAGGGGTAAGCTCACTCCAGATCTTGTCATATACCTTTTGAGCTAAAACATCGTCAACTTTTGCAAGTACTAAAGGAGTGATTGTCTTACATTTTTCATCCCACATATATTTGCCAAATGCCTGATAAGCAAATGCATATCCTTTTGTTAAAACTGCAAGTTCATACGCAACATCATCTGACAGACCAAGTGTCTGCTTATAGTCTTCCTTAATAACTCCTATATTAAGTGGAGTCATCTCATATTTGGTTGCGCGCAAAAAGAAAGTCAGCCCGTCTGTATTCTCAATACTTTCAATATCTTCATAAAGGCCTGCTATTATCAGAAATATAGGAAGATTTCGCCTTATAAGTATTTGGAATTCCTGTATAAAATCCACTAAAGCATCGGTTTTTCTGGCTTCATCTATTACAACTAAAATACGTTTGTTCCTTTTTTCCAGCTCCGCCAATATTTTCTCCAGAGCTACATCTAAACTCGCTACCGGACTTTTTTTTGAAAGGCTTATACCTATACCAAAAGCAGTAAGATTTAAGTTCACATCTATAAAGTCTGTAATAAAAGCTACATCCGTGTAGAGTTTAGCGATAAGATCATTTGTAATATCTGCTCCGGGTTTTAAATCGACGATAATCCAATCCTTTTCTTCAGCCAGAGCCTTCTCTATTGCTGTAAGCGTGACTGTCTTACCGGTTCCTCTGATACCGGTCATTTTAAATGCCTGCTCATCAACTACATCACTATTAAATGTTGTTGTAATCTCATCAATTATTACGTCCCTGCTGATATATTGAGTAGGAATACGACCAAAACTGATTGCATAAGGATTTTTGTTCATCAAAAACACTCCATGTATAAAACACTATAATTAATAATGTTGACTATAATATCATATAATACACTATAATTTTTCTATACCACTATAATACAATATAAAATTATATAATTCAATGTGTTTAGATATATAAGAAGAGAGTGTAAAATATAGTTTGTTTGTTATAATTCCGGATATAGCAAAACCGGCGTTTATGGAGGAGGAAATAAGAATCAGTTATGGAAATATTTAATGGAAGACCTCAGCAAACTGAAGGTCGCTTGGATAGAGAAATAAGAGTTTATGAGTGTCTGGATCAGCTTGGGATAGATTTTAAGAGAGTTGATCATGAACCGGCTACAACTATGGAAGCCTGTGAGAAAATTGATAAAGCACTTGGTACGCTCATGTGCAAGAATCTGTTTCTTTGTAACAGGCAAAAGACAAAGTTTTATCTTTTGCTCATGCCCGGGGACAAGAAGTTCAAGACAAAAGAGCTTTCAAGTCAGATAGGTTCTGCCAGATTGTCTTTTGCAGATGCTGAGGATATGCTCAAATATCTTGATATAGAGCCCGGTGCTGTTAGCGTTATGGGACTTATGAAAGACAAGGATAATGAGGTTCAGCTTCTGATAGATGAGGATGTAAAAGCGGGTGAGTTTATTGGCTGTCATCCATGTGTCTGCACATCCAGCATGAAGATAGAGACATCAGATATACTTAATAAATTCCTGCCGGCTACAGGACATGAGCCACAGATAGTACATCTTGTGGGAGAAGATTGATAGATATAATTTGTTTCCATAAAACCTTTTATTCCGGTAGCACTTGGAATATTTATGATCCCTTAGACTATCTGCTGCATACTGGTAATATTTCGGATGACTTTTGATAATTTGGGCTGGACAGGACCCAGATATGATGATTACACTAGTGTATGTTATAAAGTATCAGAACGAACCGGCTGAAGCCGGATATAGCTTACCATCAGATGGTGAGGTGATAATGAAATAAGAATTCGGAGATATATAATGGACTACAAGGCTATCTTTTTTGATATTGACGGAACACTTCTTGATAGTGAACATAAAATGCTACCAAGTACAAAACAAGTGATAGACTCATTGCAAAAAAATAATATAAAGTTTGCGATAGTAACTGCAAGGGGGCCATTTGGGGTGAGACCGTTATTCAAAAAATATGGCTTTGTATGTCCCATGATATGCTACAGTGGAGCACTAATCATTGATGAATACAACAATATTTTAAAGTCAGAAGGAATATCAGCAGAAGTTACCACTAAAGTTATTTCTTATATAGAATCTTGTAGAATTAATTGCACATGGAATATCTATGCTGAAGAAATGTGGATAGTTAACCATATAAATGACAGACGAATCAGAACTGAGGAAGAGATCATAGATGCTAAATCTACAGAAGGTAGTGTAAGTATTCTTGAAAAAAGTGTTCCTGTGGGAAAAATCTGGTGCATGTTTGACAGTAATAATCTTGATGAAATAATATGTGGAATAAAACAAAGATTCTCTGATTTAAGCATATGCAGGGTAGACGCTACATCAATTGAAATCACGGCTAATGGAGTCACAAAGGGGAGTGGAGTTCGTTACCTTTGCGATAAATGGAGAATTACGACAGATAAGACAATAGCATTTGGTGATCATTATAATGATGAGCAAATGCTAAGGACGGTGGGACTTCCTTTTATCATGGGGAATGCTCCTGCTGATTTAAAGGAGAGGTTTTTGAATATTACAAAAAGTAATGATGATGATGGAATATATTATGGATTAAGAACGATAGGATTAGATTTCTGAGATTATTCAGGAATCTTTTTTTATATATTAGGAAATTCCTCCGAATTCCCTAATATATAAAAACGCTCCGCTATGGATGCGCACTCGCGCGCATGGTAATTGTTGCATAAATGCAACCGCGCTCGGCGCGAGCATGTTGCAAGCAACATGCTTTTTTTTCATATAGCTCCCGTTGGATTTTATATAAGTGATAAAAAAATGTATAATAAAATAAAAGATCAATTTTTGGTGAGTATATTGCAAGTATAAAAGATGTAGCAAAATTGGCGTATGTGGGACCGGCAACAGTGTCACGTGTACTGAATAATTCAGGTTATGTATCTGAAGATCATCCACACTTGACCATGCTACCTGTATCATTAAAAGAAGGTGGGTCTGTGTAGAAGCAAAGCCAAAAGAAGTAACGCGAATAAATTTTGTGCAGTTGGGATTGAAATGAATCTTATAAAATTAGATATAGAACAAATTAAAAAGGTCTATGACGAAAGAATGGTGTATGACTTCCCACCAGATGAACTAAGGCCCTTAGTGAGGATCATTGTACCACTTCAACAGGGACAATATGAATGCCTTGGACTTAATGATGGTGAGAGAATAATAGGTTACGCATTCCTTGTTCAAAAGAACAATGATTATCTTTTGGACTATTTTGCAATTTACCCGGAGTATAGAAATAAAGGGATTGGCGGGGAAATGTTGCACCTTGTAAAGGAATATCTTGGCTGTGCTGATAATATCATTTTGGAAGTCGAGGATCCTGATGCATCCATGAATGATGAGGATAAAACTGTGTGTCAGCGGAGGCTATCTTTTTATATAAGAAACGGCTTCTATAACACGGGAGTAAAAATGCTTTGTTTTGGTGTACCTTATCTGATTCTATCCTGTGGGAACCAAAGAAAACAAACGGAGGAAATAGAAGAACTCTATTTTTCATTTTACAGAACAGTTTTGCCAAAAAAAATGTTTGAGAAGAATATACAAAAATGTGACTAAAAAAACAGCCTGTTGCGACAGACTGTTTTTCTTTTGATGATTATTTTTTTAAGTAGATAGTGTAGTACATAGCGCCAACGCAGACAGATCCGCCAATTATATTTCCGATTGTTACCGGAATAAGATTTGTTACAAAGAATCCATACAGGCTAAGTCCATCTGCAGGAAGGTTGTAGATAGCTGATGTCAGCATTCCGGCGGGGATGAAGTACATGTTAGCAACACAGTGTTCAAAGCCACAGATAATAAATAGCATTACAGGAAGCCACAGAGCAAGGATTTTTCCTGCAATTTCGTCAGCTGAGAACGAACACCATACAGCAAGGCAAACAAGTATGTTACAGAGAATTCCTCTAAGCAGACCATCGCTAAAAGTAATATTTGCCTTGGTAACAGCAGTTGCAATAACTGACTCTGCAAGAGCATTATTGGCAAATGAGTAAATGTGAGAGGTGGAAGCTAAAAGTGCAATAAGAAATCCGCCTACCATATTTCCAAAGTAAACAAGTACCCAGTTCCTGAGCATGCCTGAAAGTCTAGCTTTTCCGGACAAAACAGGAATAATGATGAGACAGTTACCGGTGAACAGCTCAGCGCCACCAACAAGAACCATGAAAAGTCCTATTGGGAAAACAACACTGCTGATCATGCGTGCACTGGATGGATCAGCTGCGCTGCAGCTTGCTATCTGGCTTCCGAGACCGCCAAGAGCAATAAAAACTCCTGCAAGAATTCCTAAAAGAAATGTCTTAAAAGCTGAGAACTCCGTTTTTCCCTTTCCTATAGATTCATATTTAGCTGCAATTTCAACGGGTGAGTTCATGTTATTAACCTTCTCATTTGTATTATTTGTCATATCATTTGATACCGAAAACAGGGTGTATTCCTGCTTGATATTATTTTATCATATGACCGCATTTACGATTTTATACAAAATATGTAATATTATCAATTCCTTTCTTGGTTTGTAAAAAGCCAAATTTGCATTGCATGCAACATAGTGAACCTTAAACCTATAAATTTGTCAGCCAAACAGCTTTCCTGCAGTTGTTGCATTCTCTAACAACGTAAAGAAGGGAACAGCAAGACTTACTCTTACAGGTAACATATATGGGAGAGACGAGGTAGTCATTAATTGAAAATAGATAGCTGAAGTAAGAGAAACAAAACATGAACAGTAGTGTTATACTGTAAAAAGAGTTTTCTTAGGAGGTTAATAAGGAGGGTTTTATGAAAAGAGAAGTTATTATTGGGGGAGCAGTTTCCATGCTCTTTTCCATGGCAGTTATTACGGGAGTGCTGCCTATTCCAAAAGGAGAGCCTGTTATACAGGTGTATGCTGATTATTATGATGGAACGGTTACAGTTGATGGAACAAAATACCGGATTTTATCAAAAGAGACAATGACAGCTGAGATTGTGCGTTTCGATGCAGATAAAATACCTCAGACAGGGGATTTAGTGTGTCCTGAAAAGGTTAATATTGAAGGTGAAAACTATGCAATCACTTCAGTTGGTGCAGGTGCTTTTAGCGGATTGAAGATTAAGGGAATAACTCTTCAGGATGGTTTAAAAACTATAGGATCCGGGGCTTTTGCAAGCTGTAGTGAATTAGAAGAAGTTGTTATTCCGGATTCGGTTACCAATATTGATAGTTGTGCGTTTACTTCCTGTAAAGCACTTACTAAAGTCACTTTGCCGAAGGAATTAGGTTATATAAGCAATGGATTATTTTCAGACTGTTCATCGCTTTCATCAATACAGATTCCTGAATCTGTAAAAAGAATTGATGGTGGTGCATTTTCGAATTGTACAAGCTTGAAAAGCATTAAATTTCGAAAAGGTGTGGAGTTTAATTGGAATATCATTACAGGCTGTTCTGCATTAGAGTATGCAGAATTATATGTTGGAGACTATTTTCAATATGCACCCTTTTTTGACGGATGTACTTCACTTAAAGATGTAACAATCCATGGTACTGGTAAAACTACTTTGGATTATGTTTATGACAGGACGCCTCTGGTATCTCTTACTATCGATGGAATTCAAAAAATTGGAAGAGGGTGCTTTGCAGGGTGTGCTACCCTTGAAACTGTCAAAATAACTGACAATAGTCTTACCACATTAGAAGAAGCTGCTTTCAATGGATGTAGTAGTCTGAAAAAGATTGATTTTCCTGCCAACCTTACAACATTACCTGATACGGCATTCGCGGGATGCGAAAGTCTTGAACCTATTGATTTGACGCATTTTACAGAGATAGGAAACGCAGTTTTTAGCGGATGCTGGATAGATGGAAATCCCACTGATGGAACTCCTGTGGATATTACTTTCTCTAAAAATATAAAGAAAATTGGCTCAGGAGTTTTTGGCGGAAGCAAACTGGGGACAGTTAATATAGAATCAAATGCGCTTAATAGTATGACACCCGGAACATTCTATAATGCAAAAATAAGGCATCTTAAGATTATAGGGGATGGAATTAGTTCTGCAATTCCGGATTATGCTTTTGAAAGTGTAGAATCTCTTGATGAAGTTGAGATTACAGATGTAGTGACGATAGGAAAGTTTGCATTTTTCAGTGAAGAGAAAAAACCTGTTGAAGACCCGGATCCTTCGACCAGTGGAAGCGGAGATTTTATAATATATAATCCTTCTGTATATTATGGCTGTTGTAGCATTGAGAAACTTGTCCTTTCAGGTAATATTTCCGAAATAGACGAGTCGGCATTTGAGGGACCAAAAAAGCTCAACGAGGTGATTGTTCCAAAGAGTGTCAGAAAAGTGGGAAAAGATGCATTTAAGGATTGCTCTCCGGCAATTTATTACTATGCAGAAAATAAATATACAAATACTGATAGCTGGGGTGGATCTGAAGGAGCATTAAAAGCTTTTGTCAAAGTGAATACTGAAAACGAAAATGGAACCATTAAGGTGAGCGGAACATCAAGTGCTGCTATTGCCGGGAATAATTATTATCTGAGTGGAGATACAGTTACTATTTCTGCCGATCCTGATAAGGGTTATATATTAGATTACCTTACAGTCACTGATGATGATGGTAATGAAGTGGATGTGAAAAATAATTCCTTCGTAATGCCTAACCTGGATGTAAAAGTATCAGCAGCATACAAACGGGAACTTTCCGATAACATGATTTTGGATATCGCACCGCAGACATACAATAATGGCAGGGAGATAACTCCTGAAGTTATCGTAAAGGATGGTGAGATAACTTTAAAGAAGGATGAAGACTATACAGTTTCATATACCGATAATATAGATGCAGGAACCGGAAAAGTTATTATCACCGCAAAGGGAAACTATAGTGGCTCTGTTACAAAGAGTTTCGATATTAATACAGTCGATCCTATGGTAACAGCACCTACTGCAATAACAGAACTAAAGGCAAATGGTCAGCTACTGACACTTGTTAATCCGGGTACTGTTATAGGTGGAACAATTATTTATTCTCTGGATAAAGAAAACTGGAGCGAGGCAGTTCCAAGCGCTGCTGAAGCTGGAGAATATAAAGTTTGGTATAAGGTTTTGGGCGATAAAAATCATAATGGTACTGAGCTCTCTTATGTTGAGGTGTCTATTTCAACAGAGGAGACAGCCTCTGAAAATACTGAGCCTGAATCCGGCTCAGAGGAACCAGCGGCTGGAACAGGAGAAATCGAAAGCCAGAACAATGAGCCTGAGTCAGGAACAGAAGAATCCGGAAATCAAAACAATACTCCTTCATCAGAGGCAGAAATACCTTCGGCAGATTCAGGTGAAGCAGTAAACCGGAATGAGAATATATCCGCTGAAAATGGTGAAGCATCAGCTGGAAGGAATGAAACAGTTGCACCTAACACCGAGGCTTCATCTGAAAGAGAGGTAACTTCACAAAGTCATGAAGAGGTAACAAGAATTGAAGAAGCTACACCTGCTGCAAATGGAACTGTTTTAAAGGATACAAATTCGAATGCAGAATATATAGTAACCTCATCTGCTATTGAAGATGCTTCAGTAGAATATAAGGCTAACATTTTAGCAGATTCAAAGAACATAGCAATTCCTCAGACAGTTGATATTGATGGAACTACTTACAAAGTTACTTCTATCGCAGATAATGCTTTTAAAGACAATAAGACGGTAAAAACAGTTACCATGAGTGACAGCATAGAAGAGATAGGCGACAATGCATTTGATGGATGTACAGCTCTTAAGTCTGTAAAGGTTGGATCAAATGTAACGAAGATAGGCGATAAGGCTTTTTCTGATTGCTCAAAACTTAAAAAAGTTGTACTTCCTCAAAATCTTACAACTCTTGGAGATAAAGTTTTCAAGGGCAGTAGTGTGAAAAAAGTAGAGATTAAGTCCAAGAAGCTCAATAAATCAGGACTTTCAAAGAATACGTTTAAAGGATTAAGATCTGATGCAACCGTGAAAGTTCCTAAAAGCAAGAAAAAAGCTTATTCTAAGTTATTTGTCAAGAAAGGGCTTTCAAAGAATACTAAAGTGAAGTAATGATATCATGATTGAGAGATTACATAAGGATGCAGAATTCATAATAAAAAATTCGATAAAGGCTGTTTTGCCTGATGCAGCTGTTAAAAAGGCACTCAGTAATTTTACACATACAAATGGAAAAGTAGTTCTTATTGCAGCGGGAAAAGCCGCATGGCAGATGGCAGCTGCCGCTGTCGAGGTATTGAATCATGTAGACAGAGGCATTGTCATTACAAAGTATGGACATATAAAAGGGGAAATTTCCGGAATAGAGTGTTATGAAGCAGGACACCCTGTTCCTGATGAAAATAGCTTTAATGCCACAAAGAGAGCTCTCGGTATGGTCAGTGATCTTTCGGAAAAAGACACAGTAATTTTCCTGTTATCAGGGGGAGGCAGTGCATTATTTGAGCTTCCGCTTATACCCGGGGACGAGCTTCAGAATATCACAAAGCAGCTTCTTTCATCCGGGGCGGACATTTCTTCTATAAATACAATAAGAAAGCGACTTAGTCACGTAAAAGGTGGGAGATTTGCGCTGGCCTGTGCTCCCGCAAAGGTATTCAGTGTAGTGCTAAGCGATATAATAGGCGATCCGCTGGATATGATAGCGAGTGGTCCTGCATATCCTGATAATTCTACATGCGATGAGGCAAAGGCTATAGTTCAAAAATATGGACTTACTCTGTCTGATACCACCTTAAAACTACTGGAAGTTGAAACCCCAAAAGAAATAAAAAATGTGGACACATACATTACAGGGTCCGTTCGTGAATTATGCAAGGCTGCAGCGGACAACTGCCGTGAGTTAGGCTACGAGACTTTAATACTTACAGATGAACTATGCTGCGAAGCAAAAGAAGCGGGAAGATTTCTTGCAAGCATCGCAAGGACTAATGCAAAGACTGGGAAAAAGCTGGCGTTCATTGCAGGAGGGGAGACTGTGGTGCACCTTACAGGCTCAGGAAAAGGTGGACGAAACCAGGAACTTGCCCTTGCTTCTGCAGAGGGAATCGGGAATTTGGAGTCATGTATAGCTATCTTTTCAGTTGGGAGCGATGGTACGGATGGTCCTACTGATGCTGCCGGGGGTTACGCGGATACAGATACTATGAAGGAACTGTCCGATAAAGGAATAAATATTCATGATGTTCTTTCAAACAATGATGCATATAACGCTCTTAAGGAGACCGAAGGGCTTATAATTACAGGACCGACCGGGACAAATGTGAATGATGTGGCAGTAGTTCTTATTGGGGTAACTGAAGTGCAATGAAAAGAGTATATGAAACTATGATGACCGTAGGCTTATCACTGATAGCTGTTTTGCGGATGGCAGGATGCAGTATAGGTGCGCCAAGCGAGAAACAGGTAGCCCGTGATATGGAAAAGAAGTATGGTGAAAAGTTTGAATTTGTCGATCAGGACTCTGAACTTTCTCAATATAAATATAGAACGGATAGTATGACTGCTAATGAGAAAATAGCAGTATCATATCGTGAGAAAAATCTTCAGGATGAATATGCGTCATACCTATTACAGGATGATGTAGCAGATTATAAATGCACGATTCTTAATCATTGGTGTATTTGATATTAATGTGTAATAATTTTATTTGATAAGTGCTCTGAAAGGAGCATGTGATATAAACATAATTTATGTGGGGGTATATATGAAAAACAGGACATTTATTCTGAAACTAGCGGCTGTGCCGTTATTGATGCTTTCTTTAAGCGGGTGTGGCATAGGAAGCAGCGTGGAAGGTTCCGAGGCATCCACAGAATCCAGCGAAACAACGGACACTGTTAATGATACTTCAGAAGAAGCAACTACAGCGGAAACTGAAGAATCTATAGTGGAAAATGAAGAACCTACAGAAGAGGATTCTGTCGCTCTTGAAGAAAGTAATGAAAGCATGTCTGATGTCACTACTGAAGAGGAGACGGTTGAATCAGAAATGGAAGATCCTTATAAGGAGGATGAAAATAAACCAGCCATAATAGGAACATATAAACCCAGCGAGGTTTATGACTTTTGCAAGGATCAAAGCATAACAGAGGCTCTGTTTAACTGTACTGTAAATCAAAATGAAGAATATGCGCACAATGGTGGAGTGAATCTTGGAGAAGCTTTTCCTGAAAAATACAAGGATATTGACCTGGATGGAGATGGATTGACAGATCATATTTCCAGGGTTATAGGCCATACCGGGGATGGATGCATATATAGTTTTTCTTTTGGTAATGGAATCAGCTTTGTTTCTGCTCCATATACAATGTATCCAAACACTGGGGAACTGATCTCATTTAGGGATTTTGATAAAGATAACGTTGACGAGATACTGATAGTACACATCACTGATTCGACCGGAGGCCCAATAGCATCGAATTGTGAACTTTATACCTGGTCTGGAAGCGGATGGGAGCAGCAATGGGCTGTAGATGAGGATGGTGCCGCTGGTTTAGCAGGAGTCGATGAGTTACTGTCTGGTGAAGTAGACTATTACATGGTAAGGGATGTTGAATTAAGGGAAGATGGCATATTTTATTTGATAGATTATGGTCAGAAAGACGGGGCGAACATGACGCTTGATCTTGAAGCGATACAAATAGGCTTTTTAGGACATGATATGTATATGGAAGAACGATCAGATAAAGAAAACAGACAGACTCTGGCAGATAAAATCTGGCCATATGGGATATAAAAAGTGAAATGAGAGAATGCTGACAACTGATGAGAGTTGCAAGCATTCTCTAAAATACCGCCGGGAAGTGATTGTCTTTCCCAGCAGTATTTTTTTTGCCTTGCCTGTCATTTTATGATTTACAATTTATGGATTTAAAAAATCCAACTGCTCATGGGATTTTTTCTTGCTCTGAATATTTGCGTGTTGCACAAAGAATTTTTCAAATTCTTGTTCAAAAAGTGAGATATCATGAATACATATATCATTCAATTGATACTTTTTTGTTTGCTCGTCCAGAATATATTCATAGGATTCTTGATACTCGTCAGCACGTCCGTAATTTTGTGGATCATTTTTAAACAATATGCTCAAGTCACTTAATGTGCTATAGCTATCACTATAATATAGAGCTTGTGCTTTTATTAAATCCAGATGTTCAAAAAAGTATAAAGGAATCCAATAAATATAGTCCTCAAATAAGAAATAATCATCGATATTGTTTTCATCAAAATCTGGCAAACTTTTCACCCATTCGTTTTTCGATAAAACTAGAATGTTGTACAGTTTTACACATTTTCTTGCAGTCAGGTTCTTACATAATTTTAATGCTTTATCCAGCCTTTGAAGTTCTCTCTTTGTAAAAGGCCCCTTATCCGCGAGTGTCATGAAAAAGTCCTTTAAAGCCTCTTGTCGATCAAGATAGATTGCTATATCTACATATTTTTCGAGAAATAATCCTACATTTTCTTCTGTAATATATGTATGCTCTTCGTCTTCTGTTGACAGGGCCTTTTCTAATACTTCATAATCAACGGCATACGTTATGTGAAGATTATCTATTTTGTCAAATAATTGTATTGCCTGAAAAAAAGATTGCATCGTTTGGGTGTTACTTCTATCGAGCTCATCTACAAAGAGGAAAATCTTCACACCTTTCCAACACTCAAGTACTTGCTTTAAATAGGATTTTATAGTTTCTCTTTCTTTTAGGGTTTCTTTCATGGTCGGGAGCTCAAAAAGCTTACCAGTGTAGTTCATTATTTTTTTTATTGCAGGCACACTATTATATGCTAATGGTATGACATATTTGCCTATAAACAAAAGAATGGCTGTGATACCGATAGACGAGGTTAGCCACTCAGGAAATAGTGTGGAAATACCTGCCGAATCTATTTGCAAATCACTTAAATATGAGCATATGCAAAATACAACCAAAAGTAATATAAAGAACAACGTATTTAGGATTGCTTTTATAGGATGCTTCTTCAGTCGTGCCCACAATAAACGGATTGAAGCTGTTTTAAACCTATTACAATATTCCTTTTTTATACATTCATAAATATTTGCCCATATTTGAGTTTGGTCGCTATACTCAGATGAATCGATGTTGATTATACAGATATCATAGTTATATTTTTTGTTTAGTTTTACAATTTGTTTTCCAACAATGTTCAAAAATGTAGTTTTGCCGCTTCCCCACTTACCAAATACGCCTACACGTTGTATTTCATTTTTAAGCAGATGAGTTGCTATTGACTCTGCATCCTTTTCTCGATTTAGTTCATCGTGTTTAACTTCTTTAGAAGTCATGCTTTTTAAAGCGTATTTTTTTTCATCAAAAGATATATTTTTGTTATCTAGCAAATCAGCATATTTGTGTTGAAGTGATAACGATTTTTTTAAAGCTTCTTCTTTCTCAATCTTCTGCTTCTCCGCTTTTTCTCTATCATTTATTATTTTGTTATATTCTTCATTAGGTGGAGTTGGGGGCTCTGATGCTGGTTCATAAGCTTCTGGATAATCATAATACAATTCCTGACTTCTTAAATCAGATATTTTTTCATCTAAATCTTTCAATTCGTTCTTTAGTGTTTCAATATCATTATAGGTAGGTAATCCATTATTTTGTTGTGCGTTGGATAAGTCATTGTTAGCCATTTATATAATACCTCCAGGTGTTTTGTTAATTAGCTTTTGATGTTTTTTATATAAGGGATTCAATTTATTAAGAGTCTATGCATTTTTTTTACAATGCATGAAATATACAAACCTTAATTCCTATAGAAATATTCTTTGAATTCAGCATCAACATATTTATTGACTTGTTTCGATAGTGTTTATTATTTATGAATCTAATAATGTTTGGAATAAAAAACGTTTCAATATAGTCTTGGGATCTTAATCCTCGAAGTATTTCAGATTTTCTTCAGCGAGTGTTATTCTTAAAGTCGACATCTTTATCCCTCCAATATAGTGTTGTTTGCGGTGTATTGAGCATTTTCTTTTTTGCATTTTTCCGAATTATGTCGGAGAGTCTTTGGCGCTGACCTTTCATACGTATACGATTAGCGTCTTTGAGAATATTTCAATAGTACTAAAAGTGTAGCTGTGCACCAGCCTTATAATATTTAGATATTTGAACGTAGAGATGGAGTGAACGCCCATATAGCATCATATCATTTTTTGATTACTATGCACATATGTGGATGAAGAATAAAAATGATTCCTGCGGAAGACTTATCAGCTATGATTATAAATGCTCATTATACAATATCATCTGTCATTTTTATTAGACAGTGGTTTCGCTAAATTTTTCTCATGGGATCTCATTGGGGAATGAAAAAAGTTACCGGGGAGTCAAATAAGATTCTTATCTTCTGATAGATGGTATCTTAGGAGGCAACTATAAATGCACAATAATACAGGCATGAAGAATGCCGATTATAAAACAATTTTTCAGGAAGTATCGAAGTGGATGCATACTCTGATGTGTTTGAGTAATAACCTTCATCTGGTGTCAGATGGTCTTGCACTAAGCGAGAATGACATTGCAAGTAATGCTATTATGTTCATAGCCGAAATTATGGAAAGAGAGCTTGGGGAGCTCAGTGAATACCTAGAATATATCGAATCGGATTTTTCCAAGTTGTCAGTAGGCAAGAAATCATGACTTTTTGTGGGCAAAAGCGGAAATCGCCCGCAAAAATCCTGCCTTCGGCAGGACACGCCCCTCGCTTCGCGAGGACCTGGTCCAATACGATTCCCGTTTTTCTGAGGAAAAACAGTAATCTATAGATTACTATGAACAGCGTCCGGAACTGATAGAAGAGCTGCGTAATTACTGGAAGAAGAATAATAATCCTGTTGATTTATGGGAAAGATATAAGCAGTTAGCAGTATAACAAATACTTTTATAACAAAAGGCTTAGCTTTCTTGACAGTATATTACTTGATAGCCTTATTTTATCAATGCACGATTATATTTATGTGATACAATTAATATGTAAAGACCTCCACGTCCCAAACTTGGAGGTATCTTTCACAACACATTAGGGGAGCGGTTCGTCCAACTGCTCCCCCTTCTAATGCTCTTTTTTCTAAAAAGATTATTAAATGTCTATCTATAATTAGCACTCTACTTGACAGAGTGCTAATTTGGTGTTATACCATATATAGAACAAAGGAACAGAGAAGACCATAAGGACTGAAGTTCCCTAGATCTAAACCCTCCGTCCCAATGCTCAAAAATAATTGTTTTTGATGCAAAGGAGGAAAAAACTATGTTAGCACCCAGTATTTTTGAAGAGAGACTTTTTGATGATCTGTTCAATTTCCCGGATTTCAGGGATGTGAACCACATGGAGCGCAAGCTTTATGGACGTCATGCCGACAGGCTGATGAAGACTGATGTAAAGGAAGAGGATAACCAGTATGTGGTCAGCATTGATCTTCCTGGATTTAGTAAGGAAGATATTAACCTTGAATTAAACGAAGGTTATCTTACGATCAGTGCTTCCAAAAACATGAACAATGACAAGAACGATAAAAAAGGTCGTCTTATCAGACAGGAACGTTACAGCGGATCGATGCAGAGAAGCTTCTATGTAGGTGACCAGATCACAGAAGAGGATGTAAAAGCATCCTTCAAACATGGAGTTCTTTCATTGACGATACCTAAGAAGGAGCAGCAAAAGCTTCCTGAAAAGAAACATATAATGATTGCCTAAAGGCATAACAACATAAAACTCCTAATAACAACGAAATAATAAGCGACCTGGGAACACTTCCGGGCCGCTTATTTTATATGTAATGATAAAATTTCTGTTAATAGTTACTTGGGGTTGTATCAAATTACTTTTTGTTTACAAGATCCTTAAGAGCCTTACTAGTCTTGAACTTAGGAGCTACAGAAGCAGGGATCTTGATCTCAGCACCAGTCTGAGGGTTCTTGCCCTTTCTTGCTGCTCTCTTAGATGTCTCAAATGTGCCGAAGCCAACAAGCTGAACCTTGTCCTTCTTCTTGAGCTGCTTTGAAACAACATCGATGAAAGCCTTTAAAGCCTTCTCTGTGTCCTTCTTGCTAAGGCCAGTCTCTTTACTATGACATTAGCAGGGTAGAAGAGCTGTTTAAAGACCTGTGCGAGCGCATCCCGGAATGTTCAAGAGCAGGATATCCTGAAGGTCATCCCAACTCCTGCATGATGGTAACGTATGATGATGGCGAGAAAATATTGTATAAAGAAGGTACTTCAGGAAAGAACCTATGCGCGTACACTACGGCTGTAGCCGAATATTCGGAATTTTTCACCGGCAGGTTTTTTGGAGGATGTTCTGAAAGCATCACTTTGGAACACTTACGTCATGTCTGCAGGACAGGGTACGAAGATCTTGGATTTCTTGTTGAGGCGATAAAAGACTATATTGAAGATGATTATACCTGGATTTCTGAAAGGAGAGAGGCAGATGACGCAATCTATATAGACAAAACATGTTACGGGATCTGCTCCAAAGGCTTTATAAGTGTTCTGCCAGATAAACATATAGGAAATACCGGAGATCTTAAGTTTGTAGAACTATTAAAGCAGCAGAATGTTGCAATATCTTAATTCAAAAAACCTTAAATAGGACCCTGGCAATGATATAGATGCACAGATATTATTCATGGTTAACCGTTTAGTGTTTTCGCGAAAATTTTCCTTAGTATTTCTTGTACACTTTTTACAAAAATTCTAAAAATGACAAAAATTCTGTATATATCTACTAGTTTCCACTATCATAGTATTGTGAAAAATAAACAGAAAGCAGGGAAACCGTTTAACTAATTTCCTGTTGTTTCAGCTCATTCAAAGGAATATGATTTTCCTAACAAAAGAAAAGTGCACTTTCTTAAACCAGAAAACATTCTTTTGGGAGGTTACAACTGAATATGATTAAAAAATACTTTGCTTTTGTTATGACTCTGATTCTGACTATTTTACTCATACCATGCAATGTAAAAGCAGCAGACACAGAAGGAAAAATGGTCCTGTATGCGCAGATCCCTTCTGACTGGAGCGGTCCTTGCGTTTGGGCATGGAATGAAAACGGCGACAATGCATTTGATGCATGGCCGGGCGAAGAAATGGATGCTGATAAGGCAAATGAGGGATGGTATTACATCTATCTTCCTGACTGGGCAAACCACGTAATAGTAAACGCAAACAATGCAGGAGTCCAGACAGATGAAGTAGTTCTTGAAGAAGGTAAGGATTCATGGGTAACAATAAATGCTGCTGATGATGTGAGCGTTTCAAAAGACAAGGCAACAGAGGGAGAGTTCCCTGAATATGTCGAGAAATTCGCAGTACATGTAAAGGCAGATGCATCATGGAAGAATCCAACACTTATTGCAGAGAGTGAAGGAATCGCTGTATTTGATGACGAGAATGGAAAGGCTATGGCAGAAGGAGAAACAGGATGGTTCACAGCTAAAGTTCCTGTTACTGCTGATTCGATCACAATCGCAGCAAATGATGGCAATGATAAGACGCAGGCTATGAAGATCGATCCTTCAGAAGTATGGGTTACAGTAGAGGCAGATGGTAACAGCACATTTTCTTATGTTGATCCGGAAAAAGCTGCTGCAAAGGATGTGACAGTACATGCTATTGTTCCTTCAGACTGGAAGGCTCCCTGCCTCTGGGCATGGTCAGCTCCTGACGGAACAAACGTATATACCACATGGCCCGGAGAAGCAATGACTCAGGATGAGAATGGTTGGTACACGATCGTAATTCCCGGATGGGTTAATTCAATCATCGTAAATGCAAATGAAGGAAACATACAGACAACCGATATCTCAGTAGATAAGGAAAAGGATATATGGGTGGTTGTTGAAGATGGAGAAAAATACACTCTTACTTATGAAGAACCTGCAGGTGTGAGCGCAAAAGGCTCAGGTTCAAAGAAGGCAGCACTTCCTATCGTTGGAGGATTGGCATTACTGGCTGTTGCCGGTGCAGGCGTAGGAATTGCAAAAAAGAAAAAAGGTTGATTTTTGGAGGGCAGAATGAAAAGGTTTGTTTCAATCGTTTTAGGTTTAGCAATTACAATCGGAACCCTTACAGGGTGCGGGGGTACATCCGCAAAGGGAAAAGTAGATCCCAATACGATTGTCATATGGCATGACAAGGAAGATGCAGTTGTTGAGGTTCTTGAAGAAAAACTGAAAACTCTTGAGCCTGACGTAAAGGTAGTCCTTGAGAAAAAGAGTGATGTTACGGAATCACTTAAGATGGTTGGCAATGACCCTAATTCTGCCCCTGACATGTATCTTTTTGCTCATGACAAGATCGGTGTATATGCAGAGATGGGCATACTTGCTCCTATCACTGACATAATAGACAGCACGAAGCTGGACGGATATATGGATACTACAATAGAGGCTGCAACCTACAAGGGAACAGTATACCAGCTTCCCATCTATTATGAGACACTCCTGTTTTTATATAACAAAAAATATATTAAGGATGACGAGGTCCCAAAGACAACGGAAGAGCTGTATGCATACATGCAGGAAAATACCGCCGGTGGACACTATGGATTCATTGAACAGCACAGCACACCATACTATGCAGCAGGCTGGATGAACGGCTATGGTGCTGAGATACTAAGCAAGGATGGTGTTCCCGGTCTTAATACAGACACTGCTAAGAAGGCACTTGAGTATCATAAGAAATTTGTAGACATGATGCCTGGCGAGACAGAATATGCCACAGTAAACACTTTGTTTAACGAAGGAATGGCGCATACTACAATCGGAGGCCCATGGATCATCCCGACAGTAAGAGAGAGCGGAATGGATGTTGGCGTGGCTTCAATGCCTGTTATCGATGAAGTGGGCACACCTATCGCACCTTATATGGGAGTTCAGGGAATCCAGGTCCTCAAGGCAGCTGCAGAAAACAAGCCTGAATCCGTAAAGAAAGTACTGGAAGTGTTCATGGATCCTGATGTTCAGATAAAGCTTGCAAAAGCAAGCGGCTGTGCACCGGCGATGAAGAGCTGCTACGAAAATGATGATATCAAAGGTGATGAAGTCGTAATGATGATGAAGGAAACGGCAGAAAATGCAGTGCCCATGCCTAATATCCCTGAAATGGATGTTATGTGGACAGTCATGGGAAATCTTCTTACGGATGTAAACATGAGCGGAAAAGATATCAGTGAAAGTGCTGATGCCGCACAAAAAGAGGCAGAGGATCTTATTAAGAGCATGAAGTGATCGGAGATGGAAGAAGTGAAAAACAGAAAAACAAATACATTAAAAGCATACCTTTGGTCATTTCCATCACTCCTTCTCATATGCCTTATAGTTATTTTTCCAATACTGTATACGGGATATATTTCACTGACAAATATGAACGTATATCACTGGAATAGCTTTGAGATCATCGGGCTTAAGAACTATGCGGATGCACTTCTTGTTTTTGATAACGGCTTTATCCAGGCGCTCATAATGACAGTGCTCTGGACCATAGTAAACATGGTCTTGCAGCTTGTGGTGGCATTCGTTCTTGCGAGCCTTCTTAATGTAAAAGGATTAAGGCTTAAGAACATATATAAGACACTTCTTATATTTCCATGGGCAATGCCCGGGTATGTATCCATACTTCTGTGGAAGACAGGAATGTTCAACTCGCAGTTTGGACTTTTAAACCAGTGGCTTTCACAAAGAGGACTTGAGCCTGTGAGATGGCTAAACAGTAACGGCATGGCTTTCGCCTGCTGTACACTTGTCAATCTCTGGCTGGCACTGCCGTTTATGATAACGATAATAGACGGGGCTCTTCAGAGCATCGACAGAAGCTTTTACGAGAGTGCTGTCCTCGACGGGGCAGGATGGCTTCAGAAGACGTTTTACATAACCGTTCCGATGATAAGACCCATCATCGGTCCGTCAGTAGTAATAACGGTATTTACCACATTTAAACAGTTTGACGTAATATACCTTCTGACACAGCAGGTCGGAGCAAAGACCGGTTCAGATGTTCACACCATAATGACATATGCCTATGAAAAGGCATTTATCACTAACAATTATGGTTATAGTTCAGCTGTTTCAATGATCATATTCATAATACTCATTATGTTCTCATTTATGACAAACATGAAACCGAAAGAGGAAAGATAAATGATGACCAGAAAAACCAAAACGACCATAGGGCTTATCTTTCTCAACATATTTTTTATAATCTTATGCTTTTTGACACTGGTACCGATTTTATATGCGGTATCCGTGTCGCTCAATGAAAACAACAGTCTTCTTAGTTCTAACTTTTCATTTATACCAAAGAACTTTACGCTGCAGAACTATGCTGCTGTTTTTGTTGAAAAACCGATTATGCTGTGGCTTAAAAACAGTCTCATCCTTGCGACAAGCACACTTGTTATAGCGCTGGGTACAGGCATTCCTGCAGCATATGTGTTTTCAAGAAAAAGTTTTGTGGGGAGAAAGCTGATCTTAAGGACTCTGATTCTTTTATATGCTTTTCCATCCCTGCTGTCCATGACAGCACTTTATAAACTCTTAAGCCCCATGGGACTTATAAATACGAAAGTTGGTCTGATAATAGTCTATACCGGAACGGAGGCTGTCTTTGCACTCTGGAACATGAAAGGCTATTTCGACACCATTCCGCATGAGATAGAGGAGGCTGCAATGATAGATGGAGCAACACCTTTACAGATAGTAATAAGGGTGGTTTTGCCTCTTGCGAAGCCTACTATAGCTGTTACGGCAATGATGGTACTCATCTATGTGTGGAATGAATACATATTTGCGATTAATTTCATGACAGGATCAGATACATATACCCTTGCTGCAGGACTGTATTCGCTTCAGGCAACGGAGATGAATGGCAGCTGGCCCATATTCGCGGCAGCATCGATTGTTGTATCTATCCCGATACTGATTGTATTTTTCGCTTTACAAAGGAACATGACAACAGGACTTACATCAGGTGGAGTGAAAGGATAAACGATGGACAAGAGTGCAATTTTGCATATTCCGATGTCTCAGTATGCCTATGGGGTGGATGAGACACATGTAACTATAAGGCTTAGAGCCAAAAGAGATGATATAGACAGGTGCACGCTCTATTTTGGAGACAGGGCATGCAGACAGACACCGGTCATTTTCTCAGAACAGGAGATGGAAAAGGTATACAGCACATCTCTGTATGATTATTTTGAAGTTACCTTGGAAAATCCATATAAGAGATTGTGTTATTACTTCAATCTTAGATCAGGAGATGAACAGATCTATTACTATGGAGACTGCTTCTGCAGGGGACTTGTTGATGACAGATCAGAATATTTCCAGCTTCCATTTAACCACAGGGCTGATATCGTAAATCCCCCTACATGGGCAAAGGATGCTGTTATCTACAATATCTTTCCGGACAGCTTTGCCACAGATAAAGAGTATATCAGTGAGCAGGAAAGCAGTGCAGACTTTAACGGCATAGAGGTAAAAGGAAAGCTTGGCGGAACCATAAGGGGAATAAAAAACAACGTTTCATATCTAAAGGACCTTGGCATAAATGCTATATATATCAACCCTATATTTGCCGCCGGCGAATATCACAAGTATGACCTTGTTGATTACTATCACGTGGATCCCTGTTTTGGCAGCAACGAAGAGTTCAAACAGCTTGTAGAGACATTTCATGAAAATGGCTTAAAAGTAATAATTGATGGAGTATTTAATCACTGCGGCTGGAAGTTCTTTGCTTTTGAGGATGTGGTCCAGAATGGAGAGGATTCCAGATACAAAGACTGGTTTTACGGATTGAAATATCCTGTCATAAGACCGGAAGATCCTGAGGAATATCCTACTTATGAATGCTTTGGCTATGAAAGAATGATGCCAAAGCTTGACCTCGATAATCCTGAAACAGCTGAGTATTTCATAAATGTAGGAAAATACTGGGTCAAAGAGTTTGATATTGATGGATGGAGGCTTGACGTTGCCAGCGAGATAAATGATGGTTTCTGGAGAGCCTTCTACAAAGCGGTAAAAAGTGAAAAGAATGATGCAATCATCATCGGTGAGGTTTGGGAGACTGCCTGCCACTGGCTTGATGGAACAATATTTGATTCTGCGATGAACTACGATTTCAGGAAGCATTGCAGAAGGTTCTTTGCAGAAGAGAGCATTGATTCCGAGGAATTCAATAACAGAGTCGTGGACATGATCACGAGATACAGAAAGCAGACAGTATACAGTCAGCTGAATGTCCTTGATACCCATGATGTCAGCAGATTCCTTTCATTATGTGATGGAGATCTGGACAGGTATAAGCTTGCTGTTATCTTCCAGATGACTTTCCCCGGCATGCCGTCCATCTTTTATGGAGATGAAAAAGGCATACAGGGCATCCTTGAAAAAGACTACAGACATCCTATGATCTGGGATGGGAAAAGAGATGAGCTTTTCTTATTCTATAGGGCTCTCATAGAATTAAGGAAGGCAGAAGAGGTTTTAAGAGCCGGAGATTTCAGGACCCTGTCAGCAGAAAACGGCAGTAAGCTGTATGCTTATGAGAGAATGCTGGGTAATGAAAAAATAGTAATCTATCTGAATATGTCAGAAAAGAAAATGAGCATTGATGCTGAGCCTGACAATGTATTACTTGAAAAAGGATTAGCAGGAAAAGAACTTGAAGGCAAAGGTTTTGTGATCTTTAAAAGCAGGGGATAATTTAAATGGGAATAACTATTAAGGATGTTGCCAGGGAAGCAGGCACATCAATAGCGACAGTTTCAAAAGTAATGAACGGTTCCTACTCTATTTCTGAGGAAACAACGGTAAGGGTTTTACAGGTGATGGATAAGCTTAACTATCATCCTAACCAGAGGGCAAGGAATTTTGCCAAACAGACAAACAGATCCGTGGCATTTATTACTGAAATAGAGAGAAATGCAGGATTCCAGAACCCGCATATGTTTGAGATGATGTCAGGAATGGAGCATATGCTGGCAAAAAAAGGATATGCCTTCATAGTGAAGAGCATAAGCCGTAATGATGCACCTGCTTATGTAAAGGATGCATTTGAGACAAAGATGGCAGATGGTTTCATCATCCATGCTTCTGTGATTTCACCTGAACTTAATGATCTTATTGCAAAGGAGGAAATCCCGCATCTGGTGATAGGTGTTCCCGAGTTTGAAAGTGACTTTTGCTGGATTGATGTCGACAACAGGCATGCCGGTCAGGCCGCTGCAAAGCACCTTCTGGTAAAAGGATATCAGTCTGTTGCCTTTATCGGAGGAACAGAGGACGATAAAATATCTATGCACAGACTGGAAGGTGTTCTTTCCGTACTAAAAGAGCATGACGTGGTGCAGCCACGAAATTATGTGCAGTATGGTAAATCCGTTGCTAAGGATGGCTACGAAATGACAAAGCAGCTTATGACTGAGAAGAAAAGACCTGATGCGATAGTATGTGCCAACAACTACCTTGCTTATGGATGCGTGCAGGCACTTCATGATATGAAGCTATCAATCCCAAAGGATGTAGGCGTCATAACCTTTGATGATTATCCATTTTCACAGCTTCTTGATCCTATGCTTACAGTAGTAAATATAGATGTTTATGACATTGGACAGGAAGCTGGGAAGATGATCTTGCAGAAGATAAATAAGCCTAATCTGCATATTCAGAGCTACATTACCTACCCTGATGTTATAGAAAGAGATTCTACTTGAAATAAAGGAGGAAGCAGCACAGTAGGAAGGAATACATGGTATGTCTACGGATGCCTTAAGGTTTATCTCATACAATAATAACACTGAAAAAGCCGGACATTGATGATATGCCGGCTTATTTCAGTGTCGTATCCCTTGGCGTAGGTGAAAAATAATCGCCGCCGCTGTAGATGTCTTTTATATTGATACCTCTGGGTGAAGCATAAGCCGCCCTTGATATCTTTTCCCCCATAAAAGAACCGCAGAACCCATTCCTCCGCTCCAATAGGTTTTTATGAGAACAATAAAGATGAGAAGTTATTAGCAAGGCTTTATCAGATGGCTTACAATGAGTGCTTTATATATAGCGAGAGTACGCCAAGTGATGTAAAGCATTGTCCTTCCTGTGGGAGTGAGGTTGAAGAGACAGACTATAAGGAAGGTTAATAAGGTTATAAAGTAAACTTCTTCAATAATCTTACTCATAATAATCCAAAAATCATTTAATCGAATATATGTTCTATTAGATAATACAACTATTTCAGAGTTGTTTCAACCCGGTGAGATTCACGATTTTTCTGATATAATGGTCTGTATATGCGAATATTGTTACCCAAGATAAGACAGAGGAGAACAAATATCGCTGACCAGATGTAACTAACCTTCCAGCATAAATTACTAAGGGGATAAAATGACAAAAGTATTTTTTGTAAGGCATGCAGAGCCAAATTATGAAAATCATGATGACAGAATTCGCGAGTTGAGTCCTCGTGGAATGGAAGATAGGAAAAAAGTTACAGCGTTTTTAGCTGATAAAAATATAGATATAGTTGTTTCAAGCCCATTTAAGAGAGCTGTTGATACAGTTAAGGATTTTGCAGATAAAAATGGAATGATTGTTGAGATAGTTGAGGATTTTAGAGAGAGAAAGGTCGATAGTGGTTGGATAGAAGATTTTACTTCTTTTTCCAAAAAGCAATGGAGCGATTTTTCTTTCAAGTTATCAGATGGAGAGTGTCTTAAAGAAGTTCAGGAAAGAAATATATCTGCGCTTAATAATGTTCTGGAACAGTATTCAGGGAAAAATATAGTAGTTGGAAGTCATGGTACAGCCTTAAGCACCATCATAAATTTTTATGATAAATCTTTTGGCTATGATGATTTTGAAAATATAAGATTTCTGATGCCCTGGATTGTGGAATTTAGTTTTGATGAGTTAGGAAATTGTACAGGTATCAAACGTCATTCTGTTTGATTGAAATAAGTGTACTAAGGATGTGGAATATTTTATATATATAATTTAAAAAAGGATATGGCGAGTAGAACATATTAACTTTCAGTATAAACTTACTATCAGAGGAGGAGCGCGGTATGTTTGAAATAAAGGATTGTGGGGATTACGAAGAAGCGAAGAAGCTTATAAGGGAATACTCTGAGATAAAATGCGCTGAGAGCTGCTTTGTATCATTGGATAAAGAATTAGCTGATCTTGATACATATTATAAAGATGGCGCATTGTTGATCGGATTTGAAAATGAGAATCCTATAGCTACTATAGCAATTAAGCGTATTGATAAAGACACATGTGAGGCAAAAAGACTGTATATTAAGCCAGATTTTCGCGGCAAAGGTTATGCAAGAGTTCTTATGAATGAGATGCTGGATAGAAGCAGAAAATTAGGCTTTAAAGAGGTCACATTTACTACCAAACCAGAAGTGATGAGTGTTGGATATGGATTATACAAGCGCATGGGATTTGAAGAAGTAAATTGTACTGATGGCGTGGCTTCTATGAGAATGAATTTATAAGTTATATGTTCCAGTTTTACGATTGATGGAGATTGTTATGAAAAACGTGACTATAAAGAAATTGTCCTTAGAATTAAAAGACGATTACCTTGATTTTTTTGATAATCGAGCATTTTCTGATAATAATCCCAATGGACCTTGTTATTGTACTTCGCCGAATCAAGATGAAAAAGCTATAAAGCAAATGGTTAGTGAGTTCCAAGCGAATGGTGTAAAAGAAACCATTAGAAAATATGCAGTAGAGATGCTTGATAAAGGTAATATAAGAGGATATCTGGCGTTTGATGGTGATATATCAATAGGCTGGTGTAATGCAGCCGATATTGATAGTTACAAAGGATTTGTGCCGGATTTTGCCAGAGATAATATGTGCGGAAAAACAATCTCGATTGTGTGTTTTGAAATAGCTCCTGAATATAGGGGCCAATGTATAGCTTCAGCATTTATTGAACAAGTATGTGTAGATGCAAAGGCAAAGGGATATGTTGCTGTAGAAGGTTATGCCAAAGTTATTGAACATCGTGATGAGTATGATTTTACGGGACCTATCCATCTTTACGAAAAGGCTGGATTTTCCCAAATCATAGAGCAAAATGGTGTAGCTGTTATGAGGAAGTTGTTATAGACAATAGTGTGTAAATCTTAAGTCTAAAATAACTTTCAGTTTTAATGAACGAAGAATTAAAGCAAAGTGTGGAGGTTGTCTATGAAGGAGAAACCGAAGGTGGTATACCACGGCAGCCAGTATTTATTTGACATCCTGATGCCGCGACAGGCGAACGGACAATGTGAGGTTGAAGCCCAAATGGGGATTTACGCGGCAGCAACGATGGAGGAAGTAATTCCTTTTGCACTGCCGTTTCGCTTCTACCCGGACTGTCCTGAGGGAAAATTATCATTTGATTCTGACGGGATCAAAAGCTACCTGCGCTACGGGGCCATTAATCCAAACGGAAAAGGCTATGTATATGTTCTGCCGTCGGATTCCTTTGAACTTGTCGATGAATGGGAATGGCTTTCCAGAACACCGGTAAAGCCAATTAAAGTGATTGAGATTGCTGTCAAGGATTATTGGCATACGATTTCATTTTCCGAGGAGGCAGCAAAAATTCAGCGGGAGTTGTACGGCGATATCTCCGGATAAAAACCTTTGAATTCCTGGATAATCGACCAAGAAGAAAAGGATAAAAAATAATCATATGATGAAAAAAGATTTTTTAGTCAAAGCGGCGCAGCTTTACGGATTCGATACTGCCTCTGCCAAGGAAGTCCCCGGGCATGAAGGCGGAAGGAATCTGGTATTTATGATTGGGACTGATTCGGTACTCAGAGTGTCTTCTCTTTCAGATAGAAGCATTAAAGATTATGAGGCGGAAATCGAGTATGTACATTATCTTTCTGCAGGCGGAGCCAGTGTGGCAGATTCCATTCCCTCAGTGAAAGGTAATCGTATTGAAATTATCGATGAGAAGGCAGTTACCATGTTCGAGACTGCAAAAGGTGATCAGATAGCCGATCATGGTTACCGGTATATTGAAGAAGTTTCGATAGACGAGTACTTCTTTCTTACTGGCAAGGTTTTAGGGAAAATACATGCACTTTCAAAGAACTACAGACCGATTCATAAGCGTTTTGATTTCTTCGAGAAGTACAATGAAGACTATTTCGAGAGCCTTATTCCGGATGATTTCTTTTGTTTACATATGAAGAGGGGGCGTCGAGTTAAAGACAGACTGCATGAAATTCTGGAGGAACTGCGCAAACTTCCGCAGAACTCCGAAAACTACGGAATGGTTCACTTTGACTATAGCGATGGAAACTATAACATTGAGTATGATACAGGGAAAATCAATGTATTTGATTTTGATAATTGTCGTACTTGCTGGTATTTATATGATATTGCCAATTTATGGTCCCATGGTCTTGGGTGGATTGCCTGGAATGAAGACGCAGATGAAAGACGGGCATATATGGAAAAATATATGCAGATGGTCATTAATGGATACCGGACTGAGTGTACCATAACCGATGAAGAACTTGAGCATCTGGAAATGATGGTCAATGCAGTATTGATGGAAAATATCATTGATGTCTTTGAGGTAAAGAAGGCTTCCGGTGAAGAATTAGTTTTCGATGAGGAAGAAAGCTACAATGTGGAGTGCCTTGTGGAGGGGCTTAGTTGGTTTGGCTTCTACAGTGATATTTTTGACAACGAATCACCTTTTGAGGTAGAGATATAAAATTACTGTAAAACATGCTAAGGAAGTAGGAAAAATGGGAACAATTAGGGACTATAGAAACATGGTGGAACAACCCTGGGGAAAGATGTTCTACGAATTGATTTATGAACAACTGAATATTTCAGAAGAAAAAAGAGTAAGAATCCTGGATTTTGGAGCAGGATTTTGTATAACAGCAAATTATTATGCAAAGAATCACGAAGTTGTTGCTGTTGAGCCGAATGAGGAAATGTACAATCTGCGAGCGGAAGATAATGAGTATACTCTGATTACTCAAGGGGTGGATTATCTTAAGGCCGTTCCTGATAATTATTTCGATGTTGTTCTTTGTCATAATGTTTTGGAATACGTAGAAAACAGTGAAGCAGTTTTAGATCAATTGGTGAGAGTAGTAAAGCCGGAAGGAATTCTTTCTATAGTCAAACATAATCTTCTTGGTAGAGTTATGGGAAGTGCTGTGCTTGCTGATGATCCCAACGTAGCATTGGAACTGCTGAACAATATTTCCGAGGATAGCATGTTTGGAAATAGAAGTGTTTATAGTAACGAGTTACTTATTGAAACATTGTCTCATGATATGAAACTTTCCGATAGCTATGGAATAAGGACATTCTTCGGACTGTCTTCGAATAATGAGATCAAGCATACAAATGAATGGTATCAATCAATGCTTGCATTGGAAATCAAAACAAGTACTATGGAAGAATTTAAAAAGATTGCTTTTTTTAATCATTTGATATTTAAGAAGGAAACGAATAAACAATAACTCGGAATATATTCCAGAATAATTTACTTATAGATTTTTAACAATCTGTATATTTCATGCATTATGATGCATAACGTGAATAGAAACAGAAAGGCATTGGCGTTTGTACCAATGCCTTTTATAGGGGCAAAGATTTACGCCTGTGCGAGCTGTCTTCCAAGATCCTCACATTGTGAAACGGCATCATCATCCGGAGCATTGTTCGCAATTACGCCTTCACCACCAATGATGGATGCGCCTGCAGCAACCAGCCTGTCCTGCCAGTCTCTCATCCATTGGCCATCTCCCGAGCCGTAGGAAGCAGTTTTTTCATTTACCCCGAGATTGATGAAAAGACGAGTGAGGACAGTATGTCTTTCGTAAATCCGAGACGCAATTTTCTGCCCTGCTTTTGTGAGTTTGACAAAGCCGGTGTCATCTATTGTAATAAAGCCCTCAGCTTTGAGGATGTGCATGGCGCGGCTTACGGATGGTCTTGAATATCCGAGTTCTTCGCCTATATCTACTGCGCGTACATTTGCTGACTTCTTGGAAAGCACATGGATTGTCTCCAGATACATTTCTCCGGATTCCTGTAAAGACATCGAGATCCCCCTTCCTATGAGTAAAAGCATGGGATTGACAGGACAGCTTTAAGCTAATATTGAAGTTCCTTGATGAGTGGGGCAATAGATCTTGCTGAATAAGGATAGGAGATGAGACAGAAAAATACTGCAGTACTATTGAAAATGGAGTTAGTGAATGCTAACATTTAAGATAACTGATAATGATTTTCATGATATTAAATATCTATTAAAAACACCCGGTTAGTGCGGGCTTTTCTTTTGAGAATGGGTTAGCTTAAACTAACGAAATAATGTTTGGCTGGAAGTGATGGCATGATGAATAATGAGCAGATTGTTGAGGCTTTAAAAGAGAGCGGTATGAGAATAACCAGACAGAGAATGATAGTTGCAGATGTCATTGCGGATAATGACGGAGCCTGCTGCAAGGATATCTGCTGTATTGTACGAGGCAAGGGACGCTGCAAGGTTCAGCAGGGCGACGTTTCTAATCTGAACATGAATGAGCAGTATGATCTTGCAACAGCTTTTGAGACCATTTATTTCTGGCCGGGACTTGAGAAATGCTTTTCAGAGGTAAACAAGGCACTTAAGCCTGGTGGAATCTTCATGATTGTAAATGAGTCTGATGGAACTGATAAGGCGAGTCTACAGTTTGAGAGCATCATTGATGGCATGAAGTGTCATACAGTAGAAGAAATCGAAGGGGCTCTGAAAGAAGCGGGTTTTTCAAAGGTTAAGTCAGATCATCATGAGAGTAAACCGTGGATTACAGTCATTGCAAAGAAATAAGGAGTAGATGGCGCGGTTATGATGAAGTATAAAGGAACTTATCTGAAGCTCTTTTCGATAATGCTTAAGAAGTACCTGAAGGAACAATATGGATCTGAAGTAACAAAGAAAGCTCTTAAGGAATCAAAGACAATATATAAAGAAATGCTTGAAAAGGTGGATGATATTGGGGCAGATAATCCCATGGCGAGTAATATCTATTCCTGCTTTGTGTTTCTGGCCATATGGAAAGCTGCTGAGGGAGAAATCGATGTCGAAAGCTTCAGGACTGTGATAAAGAGATTCATAAAGAGTCCGATGGTCAGTAAAATCATGGGCAGAGCAGACTTAAACAGACCGGAAGATCTTAAGAAAGCAAAAGATAAATTTCATGCCATGCAGGACTGGGCTGATGCACATCCGCAGTATAAGGATAAGACCTGGGATTTTAACTTTGATGATACTAAGCATAAAGATGGCAGTTATTATCATTTCACCCGGTGTCCTTTAGAAAAATTTGCCAGGGAAAATGGATATCTGGAAGTACTGCCAATGTGCTGTGATATAGAGTATCTTTCTGTAGAAGCTTCTCACGGGGTGCTGCATAGAGATTATACTTTGGCCACCAGAGGCCATATCTGTGATTACTGGATCGTACCTGATAAGATAGCGAATCCTCAGTAAAGTTGGAGGATAAGGGATGGACAGAAAGATAAAAGCCTATTCGGGACTTACACGGCATGTAGAGTTTATCAGACATTCGGATTTATCAGATGGGCCTGCATGTCATGATGAGGTGATCAGAAAATGTTAAAGAACTACATGAAAGAAGGGCAGAAACTCCCTCTCTTTGGAGTCGGGCCATATATTGTTTATGGAATTGCTATGGTCAATGTAATAGGAATTATCTTGTTTGGCTATGTGCTTAAGATAGGAATTCTGTATGATTCATGGATACTTATTTTCCGAGTGGTTGGTACATTACTCATAATAATGGGAATCGGTGTATGGTATATAGGAGCTGTCCGGTCAGATATGGATGATTCTATAACAGAGAACAGGCTTCAGACCAATGGCATTTATTCATGGGTACGGAACCCGATGTACAGCGGCTTGTGGTTTGCGCTATCTGGGATTATCCCTATGGATGCTGACAGGAGCAGTATTATGTGCTCTGTTTGCAGGGCTCATCTTTGTGACCTTTAAAAGAGAGGAATGATAGGAAAAATGACGATACATGAATTTGGAAAAGATAATGATAAGGTCATAGTGTTGCTACATCCGTCCGTGGTTATGTGGGATTACTTCGAGTATGTGATTCCGCTTTTGGAAAAGAAATACCATCTGATAATTCCTGCACTTCCGGGGTATGACCCTGACAACAAGAGCGATTTCACAAATGTTGAAGAGATCTCAGCAGAACTGGAAGAATGGCTGAACCTGAACGGACTGAGCAATGTGACGTGTCTTTACGGCTGCTCCATGGGTGGAAGCATTGTAGTCAGGATGCTTGCAGGCAACAAAGTGACAATACAGAGTGCAGTAATCGATGGTGGTATTACTCCATATCAGCTTCCTTGGATCGTTACAAGATTGATAGCAATAAAGGATTTTTTGTTGATATACACAGGAAAACTTGGTGGAACAGAGCTGTTGGAAAAAGCTTTTTCTACTGATGAACTGTCAGAGGAAGATGTGCAGTACGCAGCAAAGGTCCTTAAGATGATTAGCGCTAAAACAATCTGGAGGACATTTGAATCCTGCAACAATTATTCCATGCCGAAGTATATCCATACTGACTGTAAATACATAGAATATTGGGTTGCAGAAAAAGAGGTAAAAGATAGAAAGTGGGATGTGGAATATATAAAAAAGATCTTTCCACATACAATATTTAGAAAGATCAAGGACACAGGCCACGGAGGGCTGGCTCCATTTAAGCCGGAAAAGTTTGTGAGGGGGATTGAGAAGATCATAAGGCAGGGGGATAAGAGATGATTCTAACTATATTTCTGACAATAATATTTTGCGTGGCTATAACACTGATGATGTTTTCTGCCGTAGCATTTATTCAGGATAAGAAGTTCTTTTCTTCAGCACCGAAAGAGGCGCAGGAGGCTATTTTGCCAAGGGAAAAAGAATTATTCTACGGTGCCAGGACAATCGGCTGGACTTTAATGATATTCAGTTTTCTGATGATACTGGGGGTAGGCTTTATCTCAATCTGGGACGGTTTCAGGAGTGGTTACACGTTTGGACAGTTCTTTTTCAGATTCGTCTTTATATTCGCTGCCTACAAAATCTACGACATGGTCTTTTTTGATTACTTCCTGCTTATGAAGTTCCATTTTTTCCAGTATTACTATCCTGAGGTGGAAAGTATGTATGCGAATAGAAAGTATGGCTATAACATCAAGAGGCAGTTATTAAAGCTGTTGATCATATTCCCGGCAGCATCAGTACTTGCAGCCTGGATATGTACATTGTTTTGAAAAATAAGATTTTTTATGTGGGGAACGAAGTAATGAGCGTTAAATACGAAATTCTTAAACGGGTAGTAAAAACTGCAGGACTCAAAAAGATGTGGGAGGGAAAATCTGCCGCAGAAATTGTTGCTGAGAAGAAAAAAACAAATGCCAAAAACTATATTCCTGAACTGAAAGATTCTGATTTTGATATAGATAAGATCCAAGTAATGGGTTTCACAGTGATCAGAATGAAGCACAAAGCTAAGGCAGTTCATGCAAATCTTTTTATCATTGGCGGTGGAATGGTAATGGCGCCAAGACCTGACGCTGTCAAGAAAGCACTGCGCTTTGCCAGGGAAACAGGCGTAGATGTGTATGTGCCATATTATCCACTTTGTACCGATTATCCTCTGACAAAAGCATACGCCATGATCCATGAGACATATAAAGTGATGCTAAGGGATTATGATGCTGAGAACATCTCAGTTTTAGGCACATCATCAGGCGGGAATCTTGCGCTTGGAATAGTCCCATACATCAATGATGGACATGATGACACCCCAATGCCGGGATATATCCTCGCAATTTCGCCCGGAACCTGTGTTGAAACGGACGAAGAGTGGCAGAGAATGCTTGAACTGGATAAAAAAGATGTGGCAATTCCGGCAAGCTATATGAGAACCGCTGTGGATATCATGAGACATGGCGATTTGTCAGTTCCTGAATACATGATATGGCTTCAAAAGGCCGATTTTACCAATTGTCCGCAAGTGACTTTTGTTTATGGCTCCGAAGAAACGTTGTATGCCTGCGCTCCATCTTTCGAAAAAGTCATGCAAAAATATGGAGTGGATTATGAGATGATCGTAGGCGAAGGCATGTTCCACTGCTATCCGGCATTCCCAATAGTGAAAGAGGCCAAGGAAGGCTGGGATAAGATGGTGGATTTAATCAGAAATACTACAAAACAGAGGAGTATGAAAAATGCAATTTGAAGAAATTGGGAATATGTCAGGAAAGACGCTTATGCTGCTTCCCGGGAAATGCTGTGACTGGCAGACAAACTTTGGAACAGTAATCGATAGGTTATCAGAGAAATATCATCTTATATGCGTGAACTATGATGGGTTTGATGGAAGTGATGGTATCTTTCCTGATATGATTACGGTAACAGAGAAAATCGAGAAATATATGCGGAGCTGGTACTGAGCGCTATAGATGAATTTATGGAAATGGCAGTTTGAGGGTAATACGGGGGTGACTATGGTTCTAATATTAGAGTGCATTGTGGTTTGCTTTATACTATTTCTTCCCTGCGTTGTTGTTATAGCAAATGGAACAGAACAGGGAGCCTTTTTGTATGAAAAAGATGTGCAGGTATTATGAGGGAGGGAAGCAGGTAACATGGTTTGGTATGTATTGGTAATTGAAGCGATAGTATTTGCAGTATTATTTACAACAATTCTTTTTGTGACTTTTCACGGAGACAGAATGTACAGCCCGGCTTGTATCCATAATTACCCGCCTGATATTCAAGAAGAATACTTCAAAACACATGAAAGAGTGGATGTTTCATATAAATCAAAAAAGGTAGTACTGGCGAAGTCCTGTGGAATAATCATGTTTACAGTTATTCTTACCATATGCGCGAAGATTGCCGGGGCAGTTACATTTTGGCAGGGATTCGCGATCGCTTTTGGACTCATGGTATGGATTGGAGCCTATGACACACTCTTTCTGGACTGGGTGCTATTTGCAAATATGAAAATGTTCAGGCTGGAAGGAACAGAGCACATGGACAAGGCTTACCATCAGAAGTGGTTTCATTTAAAAGGTGCTATATTCCCGGGGCTGTTGTTTGCACTAATTCCGGCAGCGATTGTAGGACTGTTCATAAGTTTGATGGGGTGAATAAGAAAAGAGCTTTGAGTAAGTGGTAAGTCAGGAACATAGTATCAACTGATTGCTGACCTGAAGCTTTCTAGAAAATCTTTTGCCAAGTATATATAGAAGCTATAAGTTTCCATGATAAAGTGGTTGAAGAACAATGATTCTTGAAAATGTCATCCGATTATAAGCATGATATTATTATAATGCGCATGGATTTTGAAAATCTTCAGGATTATTTGTGATTGTTGCCTATTACTTCAAATCTTAAAATGAGTAAAATAAAAAACAGAGCTAAAGAAAATAGAATATTGGTTGTCGGTGGTGCTCCGGCAATCAGGTTGTAACTGGACGCGTGTGAAGTGAAGACCTTTGCATGCGTTTTTTTTATATCATAGGAAATTGCTTCCTATGATATAAAAAGACACTCCGTGGGATGCGCAGCTCGCGGAGATGAAAGTTAATTGCTGCGCAATACCGCTCGCGCGCGGATTTCGCAAGCGAAATCCTATTTGATTATGGAGGTAAAACAATGCATCAGAACACAAACAGATATCTTGCAGAAGAGAAGATAGGAAAACTTCTGCTTAAATTTTCAATCCCGTGTATCATGTCGCTTCTCGTATCTGCACTCTACAACATAGTGGATCAGATATTTATCGGAAGAGGTGTGGGTTATCTTGGTAATGGCGCTACAAATGTTGTGTTCCCGATAACAGTCATTTCACTTGCTATCGCACTTATGATAGGTGATGGATGTGCAGCTTACCTTAGCCTCTGCCAGGGCAAAAAAGATATTGAGAGTTCAAATAAAAGTGTTGGCAATGCTGTGACTTTGCTTGTACTTACTGGTATAGTGATGACAGCTGTCTTTGCAGTGTTTAAGAATCAGATTCTAACAGCATTTGGTGCAACAGAAAACAATTTTGCTCTTGCCGACGAGTATTTTAATTTCATAATAATAGGAATTCCTTTCTTTGTAGTTGGAAATGGGATTAATTCGATCATCAGGGCGGACGGCAGTCCTAAGTTCGCAATGATAACAACGCTGATCGGATGTCTTCTTAATGTAATCCTAGATCCGATTGCCATATTTGTTCTTGGCTGGGGGATAATGGGAGCTGCCCTTGCAACGATAACCGGACAGATAGTGACGGCAGTCTGCGGCCTTGTATATCTTACGAGAGCAAAGTCTGTGAAGCTTGATAAAAGGAGCTTTATCCCCGACAGAAATATTATTTCAAAGTTTATGCCTCTTGGAATCAGCAGTTTTCTTACACAGATTTCGATTGTGGTTATCATGGGAGTAATGAACAATGTTCTCGTCACCTATGGTGCAAGAAGCAAATATGGTGCAGATATTCCTCTCACAGTTGTGGGAATAGTCATGAAGGTATTCCAGATAGTGATCTCTGTATGCATCGGAATAGCAGCAGGATCTCAGCCTGTCATAGGATATAACTATGGAGCAGGAGAGTATAATAGGGTAAAAGAGCTGTTTACCACAATAGTAAAAGCAGAGGCAATAGTAGGAGCGGTCGCACTTGTCCTCTTTGAGGCATTTCCTCTTCAGATAACCGCGATATTCGGAAGCGAAGACGGACTATACAACGAGTTTGCTGTAAAGGCATTTAGGATATTCTTGTCAATGATAATCTTCACATGCATCCAGAAGTCGGTAAGCGTTTTCCTGCAAGCACTTGGCAAACCTTCTATGGCAATGGGGCTCTCACTCCTTAGAGAATTTATCCTTAGTGTTCCTCTTGCAATAGTCCTGCCCATGTTCTTCGGTGTAGAAGGAGCATTATATTCTGCACCTATTGCAGATGTTGGAACACTTATCGCTGTAGTGATCATGTCCGCTATAACATTGAAGGAACTTAATAAAAAAATATCTGAGGAACCTGTAGCTGAGCCAATCACTGATGCGGCTTAAAGGTTCCGGGAAATAGCAAGGGTCATGTTTCGGTTGATATAAACTGATACGACTATGAACCAGGAACTCGTTCTACAGCCATCTTGATACCGCTTTTGAATTACACTAAATGACCATGCAGTTCAAATCTGAATGCTCGTGCAGTTCAACCGGAATTTTCATATATATGCCTGCCGGTGGCTTTTTCAAAAAATGAGCTTCAGCCCGATCAGGACTGAGGCTCATAATTTTATTGGTTATTGGTTTATAAAGCAATCTCATCTATACGGCGGAGTTCTTCGTCAGTGAAGCTTATATTCTTGAGTGCGGCAATATTGTCAAGGATCTGTGAAGGTTTAGAAGCACCGACAAGTACACTTGTTACGATTCCGTCGTGAAGTAACCATGAAACTGACATCTCTGCGAGAGTCTGACCTCTGCTTTCTGCAATTTCGTTCAGAGCCTTGATACGGCGGAGCTTATCTTCGGAAACGTGTTCAGCCTTAAGGAAGCGTCCGTCTGTCATTACACGGCTGTCTGCCGGAATACCATTCAGATAGCGGTTAGTCAGAAGTCCCTGAGCAAGCGGTGAAAAACAGATGATACCTTTGCCCAAACGGTGAGCAGTTTCTTTAAGACCGTTTCTTTCAACCGTACGGTCAAAAATATTGTAGCAATTCTGATTGATGATGAAAGGGACCTTCATTTCGGTAAGAAGGGCTGTGGCTTTTTCGAGTGTAGGGCCATTGTAATTGGATATTCCGACATAGAGAGCCTTGCCGCTATCAACAGCTGATTTAAGGGCTCCCATCGTTTCCTCGAGTGGAGTATTCGGATCCATTCTGTGATGGTAGAAGATGTCAACATAGTCCACGCCCATACGCTTGAGAGACTGGTCGAGACTGGCTAAAAGATATTTTCGGCTTCCGAAGTCACCATAAGGACCCGGCCACATAGCATATCCGGCTTTGGTAGAAATAACAAGTTCGTCTCTGTAAGGCTTAAGATCTTCTTTAAGGATCTTACCGAAATTACTTTCTGCACTTCCCGGCTCCGGACCGTAATTGTTGGCAAGATCAAAATGTGTAATACCGTTATCAAAGGCTGTGAAGCACATTTCTCTCATGTTGGAAAACTGAGATGTGTTTCCGAAATTGTGCCATAGACCAAGGGATACTGCCGGCAGTTTCAAGCCGCTTAAGCCGCAGCGATTGTAGATCATATGGTCGTATCTTGATTCTTTTGCTATATACATAAAGCAACCTCCTTTTTTTTCTTCTTTTCAAATCATACAAGTTAAAGCATACTTTAAGTCAATAGGTATTTTAAAATTTTTAGGGAGGAGAAGAATATGAATGAATATACGATTTCGGATGTTTCAAAAGATCTTGGGATTCCGTCATCCACGCTGAGATATTATGAAGAAATCGGGATATTAAAAGGAGTAGCGCGTAATGCTTCAGGTAAGCGCGTCTATAAGCGTGAGCATATAGATCGACTTAATGCGATCAAGTGTTTTAAAGGTGCGGGAATGACGATGTCTGATATAGTGGCATTTTTCAAATATGAGGACACCGGATACGAGGCGATAGATAATATGATGGAACTGCTTAAAGACAGAGAAATAAAGGTCAGAGAACAGTTTCGACTACTTATGGCATCTTATGCTCATCTGCTTAGAAAGATAGATTATTACGGCGATATTGAAAAGTTTGTAAAGTCCGGATGCAAAGGAAAAGCTCCTGTGTGGGAGGATTATCTTGGCGATTATGATTCTAAAGCAAGATGTAACTATGTCACAGAGATGGAGTTTAATGAAAAAGCACTCTCACTTCCAACAGAGTGAGAAATCAAGAAATATAATATCAGTGATTTTTAGGTCGTTATCCGTGTAGATGACGACCATATTTTTATTGTGTGATATGCTTGTTTATGCAGATGATACGAATCGTGTCATACATGTCACCAAGCGTTTCTTTAGTTTTTTCATGATTCTTGTTACGGTTCATATAGCCTCGCGAACAAAACAGAAAGGATTATGAGAAATGAAAAGAAAAGGATTTAAGAGTTTATTATTTGGAGCATTGTATTTAATTGTATTTGTAGTCTGGACATTACTGATCCAAATCGTTGATGTTCAGCCTGTCGGGCAAAATGGGACAGACATAGGTTTTGCCACGATCAACTGCTATTTTCACAAATTGACCGGGGTTCATATGGTCATATACACCATAACTGACTGGTTGGGACTTGTGCCTATATTCATATGTCTGATATTTGCAGGTATCGGTCTTACCCAGTTGATACAAAGGAAGAGCCTGTTTAGAGTCGATTACGACATAATAGTACTTGGGATATACTATATTATAGTGATATTTGGATATCTGATATTTGAAATGATCCCAATCAATTACAGACCGGTCCTGATAGATGGATTTATGGAGGCATCTTATCCATCGTCTACAACACTCTTGGTATTAAGCGTCATGCCTACGCTCTGGTTTCAGGCGAAAAGAAAGATGAAGAATGAAGTCGTACTGAAATATGTATGCGTCTTTTCTGCGTTGTTCTCCATTTTTATGGTTGTAGGAAGAACCGTAGCTGGAGTTCATTGGCTGACAGATATCATGGGATCAATTCTCTTGAGTACGGGATTATTTCTTTTATACAGGGCTGTTGTTCTTATCATTGATGACAAAGCAAAAGCCTGACAGGGGGTAAAATGGAGTTTGGCGAAAAACTGCAGGAACTTAGAAAGAATAAAGATATGACTCAGGAAGAGCTGGCAGAGGCTTTATATGTTTCAAGGACTGCAATTTCCAAGTGGGAGTCAGGTCGTGGGTACCCGAGCATAGATTCGTTAAAAGAGATATCGAGATTCTTTTCAGTATCTATAGACGAACTTTTGTCGGCAGAAAAGATGGTATCGATTGCCGAAAAAGAGAATAGGGACAATATCAGATATATTTGCGATATGCTTCTTGGAATCATAGATGTGCTTGCGATGATAATGATTGTCCTGCCCATATATCCCAATAGGATCGATGGTGTCTATTATGCGGTGAGTCTTCCTGATTATGTTCAGGCAGGAAGACTGAAGTGTATGCTCTACTGGGCTGTTTTTATTTTGTTGGTAATCATCGGAGCAGTTAAGATTCTTTTGACAAGACTGAGGCAGGAAAGGGGAAGCAGGATAATTACAGCCATATCAGTGATAGTGGGAATTACCGCAGTACTTCTTCTCGCAATGGGCAGGGAAGCCTATGGAGTTTCAATGCTGTTTCTGATGATTGTGGCAAAGGGAATTGTGATCTACAAAATGAGATAAATCATGTGTTTCAGGAGGGATTATGTCAAAGCATTTAGTAAGGAATACAGTTTTAGCAACAGTTACGGTTCTTTTGTTCTACTTTGCCCAGGGGGCTGCGGTGGTCATGGGACAGCTTGAGGGTCTTAAGGCTATTACAGCACAGGCGGCTATTATATGGAGCTGTGCATTAGTAGCAATTGCATTTTTTCTTGTCAAGGATCACAGTCTTAGAGGGCTTGGCTTTCAGAAGCCCGTGAGCGGTATGGCTACAAGGTTTTTGTATTACGTTCCACTTATAATTGTAGCCCTGGCTGCTTTTGCCGGTGGAATCATGTCTGATGACAGCGGACTGTTTATTCCTAATCTTATATTTACACTGGGGATAGGACTGACAGAGGAACTATACTTCAGGGGCATCATTTGCAATATGTGGAATGAAAAGGAGACAAAGGCCATCATTATTTCATCAGTTCTTTTTGGAATGAGTCATCTGCTGAATGTAATGGGTGGGGCTGGACTTGCAGAAACACTTTTGCAGATGGCGTTTGCATTTACCTACGGAGTTGTAATGGCTTTTGTGATCCTCAGGACAAAGAGTATCTGGCCATGCATTTTGCTACATGCATTTCATGATTTCTGCGGTTTCATCACGAATGAAGGTAATATGAAACTGAACATAATAGTTGGAACTATCCAGTTTGCAGTGCTTCTGGCGTATTGCATATATCTGGTAGTTAAGATCAGATGGACCCTGATTATTAAGACAGGTAAAAGCAATGTGTGAACTCCTATATCCTGCAAAGACCAATATTGATTATTTCCCGACGAATTTTGTTGTTCATGATGGAGAGCTTTTCTATATTGATTATGAGTGCAATGATTATATGGAAGAGTGGAACTTCGAGAACTGGGGAATAAAATACTGGTCAAAAACTCCGGAGTTTTTGGAATACTATAAGGAGTATATGTAGATTGTAAGGCGATTATTACCCGGGTATAATTGTGAGAGACATATTTACTAATAACCAAAAAGAAGTGGGTTGATATGAAGGATTACAGAGAGCTTGCATGGCAAATGGAACGGATAATCCATAAATATACACAGTTTGAAAAGAAACCTCAGAAGTACTGCAAAGGGCTTATGTTGACTCAGCCTGAGATTCATACAGTGGCGATAATAGGTGATCAGGAAGGAATCAGTGTGACAGGTCTTGCAAAGGTGCGTGGGATTACCAAAGGTGCTGCATCCCAGATGGTCTACAAACTGGTTGATAAGGGACTTGTGGAGAAAAGAGTTTCTCCAAACTCTGATTCAGAGCTTAATCTGTATCTCACAAAGCTTGGGAAGAAGGCCAGGGCAGAACACAGGAAAAAACACGAGACAATGGGAGAAAAGTTTTCTGAAATCATGGATGGAATCTCTGAAGAAATGCAGGATGATATGCTCAAAGTTTTAAAGAGCTTTGAAGAAGAACTTGATAAGCTTCAGTAATCTGAGGTATAATATATATCAAAATGATATATCTAATTGATATATGCGAAGGAGTGTTCAATGAAGCGTCAGACAATAAGAAGAACGATTATTTTCATATCATTCCTGCTGTTTCCAATAACAGCGTGGTACTTTTCACCATACCTGATAATCATGGCAGCATCAGAACATATCATGAACGGAAGCTTTATAGTCTTTATGAGCTTGCTTATTTTTTCGGTGTTCTTTGGACGTGCCTTTTGCGGATATCTCTGTCCTGCAGGAGGGCTACAGGAATGTGTAGCAAGATGCAATGATAAGTCCGCGAAGCAGGGCTGGAGGAATAAGATTAAATACGTTATCTGGATACTGTGGATCTCCGCTATAGTTGTGACTTTCATCCTCGGGAAAAACCATGTAACCATAGATCCGTTTTTCATGACAGATCACGGTATTTCAGTGACAGAAATACATAACTATATTATCTATTACGGAGTACTTCTGATATTGGTTCTTCCGTCACTGATACATGGAAGGAGAGCAACATGCCATTATCTTTGCTGGATGGCGCCATTTATGGTGATTGGGAGCAGCATAGGTCGTTTTCTTCATGTCCCCCAGCTTCATGTTGAAGCATCTGCAGCGGACTGTATTTCATGTAACAGGTGTTCAAAGGCATGTCCAATGGGGCTTGACGTCGCACATATGGCAAAGGAAGGCAGCAATTCAAAGTGCACCGAGTGCATATTGTGCGGAGCTTGTGTTGATGAATGTCCGAAAAAAGTTCTAAAATACTGTTGGAGGTGGAAATAATGGCCAAAGACAGAAAGATAGACATGGTGATTCTGGGCTTGTTATCCCATGATGATCTGACCGGATATGATATAAAAAAACAGATCGACGGAAGTATAAGGTTCTTCTGGAAGGGAAGCTTTGGTAGCATTTATCCCGCTCTTGCGGAACTGGAAAAACAGGGCAGCGTAAGGCGCCTTAAGGGTAATGACAGTGGCGGCCGGGAGAAGATCATTTACAGCATTACCGGTCAGGGAAAAGAGATACTCAGAGCATGGGTAAGAGACGAGAAGGCAAGCAACGATCTTAAATATGAGACTTTGATGAAACTGTTTTTCGGAGGGGTTGAAAGTAAAGAGACAGCACTTAGGAATATAGAAGTCTTTGAAGAACAGATAAAGGCTGACCTTAAGGTATTACAGGTATATAAGGCTAATATTGAAAAAGCACTTGATGAAGAAGATCATGTTTATTTCTATCTTACGATACTGTTTGGAATAGAAACCTATGAGGCATATTTGAAATGGTGCAACAAAGCAAGAAAGGTTCTGGCATGAAAAGGATTATAATTTATTTCTCATTAGAAGGTAACACAGAGTATATAGCAGATGAACTGGCAAAGGTACTTCCAGCAGATAAATTAAAACTTGTTCCAAAGAAAGCGTATTCGACCAGTGGATTCTCAAAGTTTTTCTGGGGTGGGAAGAGTGCTGTTATGGCAGAAAAGCCCGAGCTTGAGGCATACGATCTGGACGTGTCAGCTTATGATGAGATTATTCTTGGATTTCCTGTTTGGGCAGGAACGTTCACGCCTCCGCTTCGGACGTTTATTTTGGAGAATAAAGAGAACTTGAAAAATAAGACTATAGCTGCATTTGCCTGCCAAAGCGGTTCCGGGGCAGAGAGAGCTTTTTCTAAGCTAAAGGACTGCATTGGAATCACCAGCTTTGCCGCGACTGCGATTTTCATTGATCCGAAAGATAAACCTTCAGAAGATAATACGCATAGACTCAGCGAGTTTTGTCAGATGCTATAGCAGAATTAAAAGTAGTGTAAAACAGACCTATATCCGTGTAAAGGTAGGTCTGTTTTTGGTTTTAAGATAATATGAAATCAGGAGAAATAAAGAGGAGAATGATGATAAAAACAGAAAGAATAAAGATATATCCCGCTAGTAGGGAGCAGATGGAAAGAATAATCCAGGCGGAAAAGGATGATGAGCTTAAGAAGGCATATGGTGAAATGCTGGAGGGGTGCCTTACGCATCCGGATCAGTGGGACTGGTATGCCATGTGGATGATTGAAAAGACAGATGGAACACATATCGGAGATCTGTGTTTCAAGGGGCTTGAGGAGAAAAATCCTGAAATCGGATACGGAATTTTAGATGAGTTTCAGGGACATGGCTATGCAACAGAGGCTGTGAGCCTGGCAATAAAATGGGCATTTAAACATCCGGAAATAGTGGCGGTTGAGGCAGAGACAGATCCTGACAATTCGGCGTCTCAAAGGGTGCTGATGAAATGTGGATTTGAAGTGAGTGGAGAGATCGGAGAAGAGGGTCCCAGGTTTATTGTGTATAAGGAGTAGGAATAATGTATTTCAAGAAATATGCAGATAATGATTATGAGGCAGTATGTGATTTCCTTATAGAACTAAATGCTCGAGATACAAGCCATATTAATTGGAACTGGGCGAGATTTGAGTGGATGTATGAGCATCCGGAATTCAATAAGGAATTGATTGAGTCCATTGGGCTTTGGCTTGATGATGGTAACGTTGTTGGTGCAGCAATCTATGATATGTATTTCGGTGAGGGATTTTGTGGAGTCTTACCTGATTATAAGCAGTTATATCCTGAAATATTAGATTATGCCTGCACCAATCTCATGGATGATTCTGGATTTTCCCTTGCAGTCTGCGATGACAACACAGATGAAATAGATTTGGTCTTAAACAAGGGCTTTATCAGGAATGAGCAAACAGAAAATATCATGGAGCTGGACCTGGAAAGGGAATTTGGAGCTCCTTTGCCAGAGGGCCTTAAGTTTGTGAACCCGAATCCTGTTAAGGATATTTATGAGCTATCATGGCTTTTTTGGCAAGGGTTTGATCACGGAGAAGATAAACAAAAGTTTGAAAAAGAAGGGATCGCTACCCCAAGGGCGCGTAGGCACTTTAACAGGGATCTCTGTGTGGCTGCATGCAATGAGGAGGGAGAACTCATTTCCATATGCGGTCTATGGTATAACCCCAAGACGGACTACGTGTATGTAGAGCCTGTCTGTACTATCCCAAGCTATAGGGGAAGAGGAGTAGCTAAGGCTGTAATTCATGAAGCGCTGAGTAGGGCAAAAAGGTTAGGTGCTAAGAGAGCTTTTGTAATATCAGACATGGATTTTTATTCCAGACTCGGTTTCAGAAATAAATACCACTACAGTTTTTATCAAAAACAAGGGGATTGAGAAAATGTCCAATAACATAGTATTAGCTACAGACAGTGACAGAGAGCAGTTAATGACTTTATACAAAGAGCAGGTTGGAAGAGAGTTTTGCGCATGGGATGAGGACTATCCTTCTACAGAAACCATAGATTTTGATCTTTCAAGAGATGCTTTGTTTGTCATGAAAGAGAATGATGCAATCATAGCTGCAATTTCCATAGAGATAGATGAAGACGTGGGCTTCAATGTTGTAGGTGAATGCAGTGTAAAACAGGCCTAATGCGGTGTACGCTAAGGCCTGTTTTTCTTTGCGTGTTAGAGTAGGCATATGAAGAAATGACTGTTTTCGCAGAGAAAGGAAGGAACAAAATGAGAAGTTATCTGGAAACAAAAAATCTGACTAAACAATACGGTTCCTTTGAGGCTGTTAAGGATATGAATATTCACATTGACAGAGGTGAGATTTACGGTCTCATTGGTCCCAACGGAGCAGGAAAAACAACACTTATGAAGATGCTGGTCGGATTCGCAACTCCGACCAGTGGAGAGATTGAAGTTACTGCAGGCGATAATTACCTTACAAAGGTCGGATGTCTTATTGAGAGTCCGGGAATATACGGGTATCTCAATGCTTTTGACAACATGAAACTTAGAGCAATTTCAATGGGATTACATGACCAGAAAGAAATACTGGACATTCTTGATTTTGTAGGATTGTCAAGAGAACCCAAAAAGAAGGCAGGAAAGTTTTCCCTGGGCATGAAGCAGAGGCTTGGAATTGGCATGGCTCTACTGGGAAGCCCTGAGTTTCTCATACTGGATGAACCAATTAATGGACTTGACCCCCAGGGAATAATCGAGATGAGAGAGCTTATAAAGAGGCTTAATGAAGAAAAGAACATGACGATTATGATATCAAGCCATATACTTGGAGAACTTCAGAAGGTTGCGACGGTATTTGGCATCATTTCAGAAGGAAAGCTTGTAACAGAGGTAACTGCTGAGGAGTTAAAGAACAGCTATATTGGCGAGGCTGATTCTCTCGAAGAATTCTATTTGGATATTATCAGGAAAGGACAGAAGGCATGCTAAATCTTATAAAAATGAACCTATACAGATTATTTAAAACAAGAGTTTTTTATGTGATGCTTTTAACCACTGTAATTTTGACCGGACTTCTGGCAGGAATGGAAACCGAGTCTGCTTCAACCTTCGGAGAGTTCTATGCAAGCTTTGCATCTTCCGGATACGTTCTGATCATGGTAGGTGTATTCGCAATTGTTTTTTCAGAAGAAGAGAGAAAGAGCGGATTTTTAAAAAACCTTCTGACGACCCGCAGCGGGAAGAAGAACATTTTTTTTGCTAAGATCCCGGTGGTGTTTCTGTACTCCCTTTTTATGTTTCTGGGGGAACTTGTTGCATCATGGTTTGGAAGTCTTTTCTGGGCACCGGGTATTTACTTTGGCCGTATTGACTCACTTATAAGCTTCATAACATTCGAAGTGATGCTTCATACAGTATTTGGCATCGCTATGATGGCTCTTTATGAAATTACCAGAAATACCATCATACCAACCATTATTACTATCTTTGGTTCAGCAAATCTTCACGGAATGCTTATTAGTTTTCTTGAAACAAAGCTCGTGTCCAGGATCCCGGCCCTTGCGGGCTTTATGGATAAATATGGTCTTTCAAGGAACTTTATTGTGACTAAGACTAAAGACCTTGGAATTAGCGGAGTATCTGTTTCCTATGTGAATATAATCGTGGTTATTGTGATAGGGCTGATATTATACTCTGTCATGGGAACGTTCATATTCACAAAGAGAGATACGATATAAGGGGAAAAAATTGAGATGAAAACAAAGACTAAAAAGAATAAGCTGCCAATTATCATAATTACAGCCTTTATAGTGACTGATATTCCCCGGTTATGGCGATTCTTCCCATGGCATACAGGATTTGGCAATCGCCTGAGACTCTTTATGATGGTATGATATATATATCAAAGGCCCATCCCACAAAGATCATGCCTGAACAATGATTGGGATAAAACAGCTGCACTATTGGCTATGGTGATATAATTACAAATGATGGAATGGAAATACAGGGGGAAAATTCACAATGCTTCGTATAGCAATATGTGATGATGACAGATCCGACAGAGAGCGAATTCATGGCTATTTATCTGAATATCTTGAGGGAAAAGAAATCCATGCGGAAGTCAGGGTATTCGACCATCCGGATAAACTGATCCAGGAATGCGAGAGTTTCAGACCGCAGGTGTATCTGCTAGACATAGTAATGCCTATGTTGACAGGAATCCAGGCGGCGAGAGAACTGCGATGGAATCAGCCGGATGCACAGATAATATTCGCCACATCTGAGAGTTCATACGCTCTGGAATCTTTTGATGTAAATCCCATAAATTATATAGTAAAGCCCGTGGCTAAGGACAAGCTTTTTTCAACCCTTGACCTTGCTTTGTCCCGGGTTCAGGCAGATGATAAAAGATCTGTAACGGTGAAAATAAAGGGCGGTCTGTGCTCCTTAAGGCATGATGACATAATGTATATCGATTACCGCAACCATGTGGTCAGCTATCATATGGCAGACGGTGAGGTGGTTTCGACTCCAACCCTCAGGATAGGCTTTTCTGAATATATGGATGAGAATCACGCCAGCCAAGATTTTATTAGGTGTCATGAGTCCATAAGCGTAAATCTCGGAGCCATTGATAAGCTTACAAAGGCAGACATAACTCTTCGAAATAAGGAAGAGGTGCCTGTTTCCAAGAGCAGATATGCCGAGGTTGCTGACAAATATATGGATTACAGATTGGAGTAAAGATATATGCATGATTTTCTTTTATATGCCATCATTATCAGTATCTTTGCCATGCTCCTTGAAGGGTTCATTGTATTTAAGAACCTCAAGAATAAACTTCATGGATATTTGTTCATTAACTGTATGGTGATGCTGGTAAATAATACAGGTTACCTATTAGAGCTTTTAGCGAAGACCGAGGATGAATATATTGCTGCGCTGAAATTTTCGTATGCCGGGAGAGTATGGATCATATTCTCTCTTTTTATGTTTACAGTAGAGTTCTGTCATCTAAGGGTTCCAAAGCTTTTGGTAAGGGCATTTGTGCTTTTTAACGTGTTGGTTTATGTGACAGTATTTACACTGGAAAATCACAATCTGTATTATTCAAAGACTTGGTTTGATAAGGATGGGCTTTTCCCAGTTCTTTTGCATAGAAGCGGAATCGTACATCAGGTGTTTATGCAGGTTCAGGTGGCTGTTATCATCACCGTATTTTTTCTGCTGTTTAAGAGCCTTAAAAGCTACAGAGGAAAAATCGCGAAAAAGCGTGCCCTGATAATTATTTCAGGGTTCCTCATTGAGGCTGTGCTTTTTATCTGCCAGATCACGCATATATTCTTTGTCACTTACTTTTTTGACATATCTGTATTTGGAAATGTGGCAGTTACGATTTCCATGTTCATTGCAATATTCAGATATAACCTTTTGGGAATTATTGACATGGCAAGGGAATACATTGTGGACAGGCTCTCTGAAGGAGTTATCGCCATGGAACCGGACGGAAGGCTTCAGTACTATAACGAGCATGTAAAAGAGCTGTTCCCGGAGATAACAAAAGACGCAGAAAGTGTTGTGGAGCGTCTTAAGGAGGCTATTGTAAAAGGAGATACCCTGGCAATAGGTGAAAGGTTCTTTTCTCCGGAAGAAAAAGAACTTTATGCAGATGGCGAACTAATTGGAAAGCTATATGCCCTGGTGGATACAACTGTTCTTAAACAACGGGAATACAAATTGAAGGCTGATGCTGCCATGCTGGAAATGGCGGCAGACAGTATGAAGGAACGTCTTGGTGCCACAGAAGAGATGCTCAGTCAGGACAGGGCAATGCGACATGACAGGAGACATTTTGAGGCTCTTATTTTATCTCTGATCCAGGATGGTAAAGTGGATGAGGCCAGAAAATGTCTTGAGGAAAGGCTGTCTCAGGAGCCAAGCACAGGACAGCGCTATTGCGAGAATCCAACAGTCAATGCAGCTATCATGCATTATGTAGCAGTTGCAGAGAAAAAAAGCATCAAGGTAAAGGTATCAGCGAACATACCTTATAAGCCGGGCGTAGATGAGATGCAGCTTGCTATTGCTATTAGTAACCTCTTTGAGAATGCAATCCATGCCTGCGAAAAGGTTCCGGAAAATGACCGTTTTATCGAGATTACAGCCAGGTTTAAGCAGCAGCTATTGTTTGAAATCGTCAATTCCTGTGATGGAAAGATTACACTCAACGAGGAGGGGTACCCGATCACAACCGAGGTTGGACATGGCATCGGAACCCGTAGCGTTCTGGATTTTGTACAGAAGACAAACAGTGAAATAAGATATATTGCTGAGGACAATAAGTTTAAGGTGAGAATGATCATATGAAACGAGTAGCATTGTTTTTATTATCTATAGTCATATGTGCAGCTTTTATCGCCGGGTGCAGAGCAGGCACCGGTAAAGGAGTAACTACGGTAACCTTTATGACCTGGAACCCTGCTGATGTCGGCCCTAACAGTCCTATCTTCAAAATTATAGAATCATTTGAAAAAGAAAACCCTGATATAAAGATCAAATATGTTTTTGAGGGTGCTGGGGATTACCAAAATCACCTCAGGGTAAAACTGATGGGAAACAGTGGCCCTGATGTTTTTGGTATCTCTACCGGTACAGATTTTGATACAACCAGAGCATTTGAGGAAGAACTTACATCGTATTGTGTTAAGGCCTGGGGGCAGGACTGGCAGAATAAGTTCTTTAGTTCATGCATAGAAGATATAAGTGATGAAAATGGTTGTATCTACGGACTGCCATTGGGACAGACCTATGCAGGGTATATGTGGGCAGACATAAATATGCTTAAGGAATACAGCTGCGAAGTACCGACAAATTATGAAGAAATGTTGGATACTTGCAATAAACTTCGCGAAAACGGAAGTTATCCGCTGGCAATCGGAGCTAAGGACGCATGGCTTGATCAGGATATGTGGATGTCTATAGCAGCTGACTGTGACATGGATGCATTATATGATGCCATAGAGGGCAAGGCATCCTTTGAAACAGAGCCTATTATAGAATCCTTCAGGATATGGCAGGAGAGTTTCAGTAACGGAGTGTTTCAGGACAAAGCCATAAAAATGACGCTGTATGACGACGTTAATGATATGTTTCAGCTCAAGGGTAGTATCCCAATGTTTGCAAATGGTTCCTGGGCTATGAATATGTATACACGAACCGATGAGATGACCTACGCCAATTTTAATGGCGAAGGGGCGGATCATGAAGTTTTCCTTATAGATTGGAATAGTGATGGCGTAGTAGCACCGGTAACAGCTGCTACAGATGTGATTCTTTGTATGAATCCAGAGTCAAAAGATAAGGAAGCAGCATTTCGCTGGATGAATTATCTTGTTAATGAAGGGCAGGAGATTCTTGTAAACCAGTATCTTGAGTACATGCCCTCCAGAACTGACATGGAACTGAATGTACAGGGGCTTAATGAGGATGGGCAAAAGAACCTTGAGTACATCGTTGAAAACGGTAAAACAAATGTTGCTGGATCAAGGATAATACCTTATGAAGACCTTTATATAGCCGTTCGTGATGCCCTTGAAGATCTGGCAAAAGGCGACATCTCTCCGGAAGCAGCTGCAGCCAGAGTTCAGAAGGTCTCGAGAAAAACATTACGGTAGGAATGACAGTATCATTGAGGCACTTAAATGTGACGCCATGTAAAACAATACAGTGTAAAACAGACCTTTATCCGTGTTCGGAAGGGTCTGTTTTTTTATGCGTGTTAGATTGTATATGAGCAAAGAAGTAAGTGCTATTTATGAGGAGGAAAGAGCGGTAAATGGAAATAAATTCAAATAGATATGAAGTACCCAAAAGAGATGGAAGCGTCTGGCCGGAGGATATCTGTCCTGCATATACACCAAGAGAGGATGCCATACCCTCAATACAAGGCTGTTGGTACTGCAAATATGCAGATTTTCACCTTAAAGAAGAACGTGCTCTTGAGGTTGGGATATGTAAATGGCCTGAGAAAATTATTGAGTAGCTATAAGAATATACATATTAAATAAAAGAGATACGATATAGGAGGAAACTGAGATGGAGAAGCAACATGAAATAAATTCAATGGGTGTGGTATATGTTATTTTGTTATTGGGAAATATAGTAATATATACACTGAGTCTGATTCTCCCCAATATGGGAATCCAGCTGCCATCTACAATGTGTACTGTTTTATGCGAGATTGCAATACTTTTGCCAACTATCATTTATATAAAGTCCAAGGGTGATAATATCTCTAAGAGACTTGGCTTTCATAAAATTAAAATTACTACGGTTTTGCTTTCAGTTCTTCTGACACTGGCAACTACACCAATATATATTTTTACAAATCTATTTTCTCAGCTATTTGTTAAAAATACTGTTGTCCAGAATTCCAGTGACATGTTAGGGGGCCCAGCCATACTGGCACTTATAGTTGTCTCAGTTATGGCACCGATTTGTGAAGAGATTGCCTTCAGAGGCTTTTTATTTGACGGATTAAAAGGTATTTTCCCGATTATAAAGGCTGCTGTTGTATCCGCACTATTGTTTGGAATCATGCACTTAAACTTTAATCAGTTTTGCTATGCTTTTGTGCTTGGGGTGATTTTTGCCCTTGCCAATCATGCCAGTGGCAGCACCTGGACTTCTGTTATAATGCATTCCCTTTTCAATTTTGTAAATGTATCGATCTTTTTAGCTATGCAGCTTAGCCTGGAGGCACAGAATATAGATATTGTCCAGGAACAGGAGGCCGTAAGAAGCCAGACAGGCATCATGCTATATTCAGTAATACTTTATGGATTTATTTCAGTAATATGTGTATTTCTGGTTTGGCTACTGCTTAAGGCAATTGCCAATAATCAGGGAAACCTTGAGGCTTTCAAGAGCTCTTTTGCCAGAAAGGACAATTTAGATGCAGCCACTGATGCAGGCGTAAGAGTACACAGCCTTTTGAATGTTCCTATGGTGTTTAGTGTACTTATTGGAATAGCTGCGATGATAGTATATCAGTTAACTGTTTTATGAGGGGAATCTACAGGAGTGGCATGAATAGAAAGAAAGAGATATTAATAGCAGTTATTGCTATTATCATGATGATAATAATCGGACAGAGTTATATAATTCATAATCAGGCCAGGTTTGATGGGGACAGGGTTTGCTCAAAGAATCCAAATAGATTTTACCTGAACTTCAATTTATCATAGAGAATCTTAAAGAGATGAAGAAAAACTATGAAAAAGTGGTATGAAAGGATATAGAAAAATGATCATAGAGATTAAAAATCCAAATGAAAAACAAGCTATCGCAAGAAAGGTACTGGAGGCTCTTACTGATTGGTTTGGCATAGAAGAGAGCAGAGAGGAATATATTTCCGGGAGCGCCAATTGGACGTTTTTTGCAGCAAAGGAAGAAGATGAATATGTGGGATTCCTCTGCTTAAAAGAAACAGGAATGGCTACTGTCGAACTGGCTGTTATGGGTGTTTTACAGAATCATCACAGGAGCGGTCTTGGCAGGCAGCTCGTAGAAAGGGCTAAAGAAACTGCCAGATCTCAAGGGTATGAATTCATGCAGGTTAAGACTGTGAAGATGGGAATGTATGAGGACTATGACAGGACTAATCTCTTTTATATAAGCTGTGGTTTCAAGGAGCTGGAAGTATTCCCGCTTCTTTGGGATGAGGCAAATCCCTGTCAGATATATGTGATGTCTTTGAAATAATTTTCAGAATTTAGTATAATACTCATTGTGACTTCAGACAATTATAGGCGGTAAGTTAAAAGACTTGCCGTCTTTTTCTTAATATGGAAATCATACTATGGGGATTGCATTATGGCTGACTTTACATGGTTTAAGGATTCTGTTCCTGACCAGTTACCGGTAAAACAGGTTTATGGAATAGCATTTTCAGCAGATAACCTGGTTGTCTTGAGGATTGAGGACGGAAAATTCAAATTGACCGGTGGAAAGCCTGAAAATGCTGAAACTTTTGAAGAGACATTGAAACGGGAATATATTGAAGAATTAAATATTGAACTGGAAGATATCCATTATCTTGGGTATTTATTGGTGAAGGATAATTCGGATAAGTATGCTCAGGTAAGAATGATAGCGAAGATAAAAGATATTTATGAGAGTCATATTGATCCGGCTACAGGAAAAGTGTATGGGAGAGAGCTGGTAGCTGCTGATAGGGTAAAAGATTACCTTAAGTATTCTGATCGTGCAGGCAATGAAATGATTGATGATGCGGTACAACTTGCACAAGTAAGATATTTTCAAAGATAATTAACTATAAGTATTTAAAAAAAACATTGACTCTTCCCTTAGGGAACCCCTTAAGGTGTGTTTATAAACAAGAAGGAAGTTCCGAAAATGGAGAAGAAAATGACATCTGGTGAAATGGCAAAGAAGGCGGGGGTATCACAGAAGGCGATCCGCCTTTACGATGAAAAAAACGGACTATGAAAGACAGATTGGGGAATTGAAAATGACAAAAATATATAAGAAAAGTGAGATTACTTTTGCAATCCTGTGGATTGTTGCTTATGTTGTTCTGAGCAGTTTGGCAGATCAGTTTTCAGAGAACATTGGCATTACAAAATCTATAACAGCTGTGCTTCACATAGCAATGTCTTTGATTTTGTTTTTCTGGATTCAAAAAAATAAACTTGGTGAAAAATACGGGTTTTGTAGATTATCTATTCCAGCAAAACGGTTTCTGTTTTATATACCGCTTATTATAATTGCATCGACAGCCTTTTGGGGCGGAATAAAATTGCAATATGACATATTGGAATCTCTGTTTTATTTCATCAGCATGCTCTGCGTAGGGTTTCTTGAAGAAGTTATTTTCCGTGGACTATTATTCAGGGCAATGGAGAAGGACAATCTTAAGAGTGCAATTATTGTTTCTGCGCTGACATTTGGCTTGGGACATATTGTGAATCTTTTCAACGGAAGTGGAAAAGATTTGATTTCGTCCATGATTCAAATTGTATTTGCCGTTCTGGTCGGATTTGTGCTGGTAATAATCTTTTATCATGGGAAGTCTATTGTACCATGTATTTTATTCCACTCTGCTAATAATGCGCTCAAAGTTTTTTCTGCAAATGGGATGAGTAATCCTCTGACAGAAAGGGTAATCAACTTAGTGTTGATTATTGCTGTTTTGGGAGGGTATCTATTCTATCTGGTTAAAGAATTTGGAAATGGAAATAGCTTGGATGCGAACAATTAGGAATAAAATTGAAATTATAGGCAAAAATTCTGTCTAATATATCGGTAAACTTTCATATCTGAATTTGTAGGGGAAAGTATGAGAATCGGAGTTATTCAAGCTAGTTCGCAAGCGGCTAAAAATCAAATGATTTATGATGCAGTAACAAAGCATGCACCGAAGGGTGCGGAGGTTATAAATTTTGGCTGCACGATGGAAGAAAATGAAAAATACTCATATATAGAGATTTCTATTCTTGTAGGTATTTTGTTGGAAAGAAAAACAGTAGATTTCGTTGTAACAGGCTGTTCTTCCGGGCAGGGAATGATGCTTGCTTGTAACAGCATGCCAGGCGTCATTTGCGGGTATGCACCGACACCAAAGGATGCCTATTTATTTGCTCAGATCAATAACGGAAATGCGATATCATTGCCATTAGGTGAAGATTATACATGGTCAGGTACTGAAAATCTTGAAAAAACAATAGAAGCTCTTTTCTCGGAACCATTTGGGCAAGGATATCCTAAAAGCGAGGCAGAGAGAAAGATAAAAGATTCAGAACAACTTAAGGAAATTAGAAAAGTTGGACAGATTTCGATGCAGGAGTTTCTAAAAAAATTGGATGCATCTATGCTAGATAAGGTAAAGAAAAAGGGGGATGAAATAATATCAGGTACAACAAGAAGGTCAAATCGGTATGAATGAAAAGAAAGAACATTTACCAGTATACGGTATCGGACAATTCCTACGTTCGAGGATAATACAGTAAAATGTTCCACTCGCCATGGTTCGTTATAGCGCAAGTCAATCGCTCAAATTCAAATTTATTATTCCAAATATATGTGGGGGCTAATGAAATGTACAGTTTTAGTACCAAGGGGATACATAGCAAGCGAATTAAACTGACTATACCCACGGGCAAGCCCGTGGGGTTCTGATTGGCAAGCGTAGCTTGTAATCGTACATCATTTTCAGACTTTGGAGTTACAAGTGTAAATCTGTTTGAATCAGGACTTTCATTACCAAGCAGTCCAACGACCACATTAGCGGTAAATTTCTGCTTTTCAGCAAGGAAGTATAGTCAATCTCCCTGATTATTAAGTTGTTAAGCTACGTTAATTCCACTGTTTAATATCTTGATTTTATATGCCTTGATCCAGGTGATTAAGGCTTTTTCTTTATTGTATTGTGCCTCAAAAGTCTTAGCACATTTGTCTTTATCTATATTTTGCGTTTTAGGTTCATAGCAATAGAGCAGGAATGATGAATACCAGTCTCTTTGTACTTCCGTGCCATCATGAAGTTTATACAATCTATCGGAGAGCTTCTTTTTTATATAGTCATCAGCCGTATGGTCATACTGTGATGCTCTGTAATTGTTTGGGACTTCAATATAAGTTCCACCTGTGGCTTTGAATTTTCTTTCCAATGTGGTCTGGAAACCACCGGGGCATCTGTTCTTTACAGACTTACCGAAACGTTTTTTCTTATTGAACTTACCTTTATCGTTTTTGGTAGTCTCTTTTGATCGTTTCATAAGCTTGCCTGCATTCTTAGGCTCAGTTACAATTATTTCTCCAAGACTTCGTAGGTGGTTAGCGTCCTCATTTATTGCAAGTTGCCTGTTAACTGCATTGATACGGCACAGCTCAGAATGTCTGACTTTCATCTTCTTATAATGATTTGAGTATTTCCAGATTTTACGACCTTTCTTAACAGTACCATCCTCATTATAATTTTGCGGGTTGGTTGCCCTTCTTGACCTGTCCATGGCACGATAGATCAGACGCTCTTTTCTTTCGGATGTCTGTATGCTGTCACCACGTTCAGAAAGGTTCTTTAGACCAACCTCAGTATCAGATGTATAGGCAACTGTCTGTGTGCCAATATCAGCACCTATCATACCTTTGCCATACTTATGGCGCGGATTGCCGTACTTATCATACTTAGGTTTTGCTTTGCCTTCAATAGTCAGATGCAGGTATACCCTGTATTTGCCTCTTATCATTTTGGGGACGAGAGTTGCATAGCATGGTCTGTGTGTATCTATACAATAAGCTTCCTCAAGTAAAGTATCTACAGCCTTTTTATCCATTATTTCTGGCTCGTTAAGATACGACAGAACGGCATTTACTTCATCCATTTGGAATCTATCGGCTATCTGTATCCCGAAAGCTTTCTTTCCGAGTTTGAATTGTAATCTGTTATCCTTTACAGAAATGGGTATACCACGGTTTATCTGCTTTGCCCGGATACATGGCAGCTCCCCAAATTTTGAGAAATGTATGGTCTTACCACTACCATAGAGACATTTCTCCATACCGCGCCATACATCTTCAGCTTTGGTTAAGGCAAATATAGCATCTATCCCATACTTTTTGCCTATTGGAATCATTGATTTTCTACAACAATCCCATGTGACATTATAGGATTTCTGCATTTCATTAAGCTGATCGGCAAGTATCTTACGTTTAGCCATGCTTTCCGTACTACCATACAAAGAAAGCAGTTTGCGGTATCTTTTTGTACGCATGAGCTGGTCATGGTTCCTTCTCATAAGACCAACAAGTTCATTGCCCGCTTTGCGTATCTTATCAGAAAGAGCCACGACCTTAAGCACATCGGAATAAGGCATATCAGTTTCGGAGACTATAATATGCCTGTCAGAAAGCTTATGGAATTTCTTTAATATCCTCCCGTATTCATAATCAGTCATGCCTTTTTTGCTCCTCAATGTACTTAATTACTGTAGCTTCGCTTATATGCCCCACCGTTGACACAAAATATCCCTTTGACCATAAAACACCGCATCTTGCATAGAATCGTTTGAGTTGTGGAAATGCCTTAAACAGTTCTATTGCACTGATACTCTTGAGAGTCCTGACAACATCGCACGGCGCAACAGTCTGTGGGACATCTACAAATATATGTATATGGTCAGGCATTACTTCAAGGGCCTTGATACTATAGTTATAATCATCGCAGATTTTTTGAAGTATCAGTTTGAGCGTATCTTCTACATTGCCCTTTAATACTGAAGTTCTAAATTTAGGACACCAGATGATATGATACTGTATCAGATATTTACAATGTGAAGCACTATGATATTGCCCCTCACTCATTGTCTTTTACTCCTAACTGATATTTTTCCTGAATTCCCCTGCGCATAAGATCAAGGAAAGTAACGGTTTCACCTTCCTCAACTGAATAGATCCGTGCAAGGTTTTCAAGTTCCTTCTTCCATTCAGCTGGGATAGAGATATTGATTTGTACATTTTCGCTTTTAGGTCGTGCCATTAGAATTTCTCCCTTTCTTAACAATGTCTTTAAGTTGCATATCCTCAATACCAACAAATTCAGCAGCACCCATACTACAAAAAAAATCATAGGCTTTGCAATCCACATATATATCATCGAAATCACTGCAGGATTCTCGAATATCTTCAAGTTCATCATCAGAAAGATTTTCACCAAGATGATTTTCAATATGTCTGCGTATTGCAGAAAACATTATATCTGATGCCATATCTAATGTATCGTAACTTATTTCATCGCCGTATGTAAGATAATTCCAACCGCGACCGCTTTCATAAGTAGCTTCCTTGTTTCCGCTATATTCGTTTTCAAGAAATTCTCCTACAGTCTGTTCGAGCGAAATATATCCGTCTTCTACAAGTATTCCAGAATGATCATAAGGATCGTAGACATATTTTATCTCATAGTGAACTGGAGTGGGTGACAATTCATCTCTTATCCGACGAATCAGCCTTGCTTTTATGAATTCTTTTGATTGATCAAAGCACTCATTTACATATTCAGCAATTTCGTCTACATGAGAATTCACATACTCTACGCATTTCGAATTATCCATTTGTATTTTTTCCTTTATGTTTAATACATAGATTATATATTTATTCTATGTGTTTGTCAAAATAGAAAAAGGCTTCATCCCACAGGCAAGCCTGTGGGTTTTCGCCTACGTTGCGCCAAAGTTTACTTTATAACAGCAAACGGAAGAAGGATTCCGCTGCTGATATTGAGACCCATAAATGAACCTTCAAATGCGCCGGGGGTTATGTGGATTCATGGTGGTGGATATATGACAGGAATGAAAGAGATGGCCTATATTGGACGGGCAGCGGATCTTGTGAGAAATCATGGCGCTGTAGTTATAGCTCCGGGGTATCATTTGTCGCTGTTTCATCCATATCCTACAGCTTTATATGATTGCTATGCCACACTCTTGTATATTAAAGACCATGCTAAAGAACTTGGAATAAACCCAGACCAGATAATGGTTGGGGGAGAGAGTGCGGGAGGTGGATTAACTGCAGCCATCTCAATGTTGGCAAGAGATAAGGGCGAAGTAAAAGTTGCTTTTCAGATGCCGCTATATCCAATGATAGACAATTATGATACAGATAGTTCTAAAAATAATCATTCCAAGGTATGGAATACAAAAAGAAATCATCAGGCATGGTCGTATTATTTTCAAAGAAATGACATTCTTTTAGAAAAGATTGTATAATTAAGGAGAAGAAAACAGTTGCATTATCAAGAAATAGTGGGTGTGCATAATGATAAATGAAATTCTGTATATGGAAATAAGGTTAGTAGGTGCTTTTAGCGAAAGATATAAGCTTACCAGGGCGGATGCAAACAGAATTTTTACAAAATATAATATCTGGCAGTACATAGAGTCATGCTATGATGTTTTTCATGTTAGTGGAGATGACTACAATTTGGATGATATATGTAATGTTTTGAAGCGGAAAGGGGCAGCTCTATGAAATTAAAAGATGGGATGCTTCTTTACCATGGTAGTTATACGAGTGATGAAAACATTGATTTGAACCAGTGCATGAATGGCAAAGGTTTTGGCAAAGGTTTTTATCTTACAAGTGATCCTAAGTTTCCTTACAGAATATGCGGTTGGTTGTTTGGAGTTTCAGGAGGCAAGGAAATATGTCATCTGATAAAATGAATGCTTGTGCTGATATGGTTCTTACTAATGCTATTGAAGACATGGCAATGGAAGAGAATATCTCAATTGATGAAGCAAGAAATAAGCTTTTGGATTCGGATGCTTGTAAATGTTTGTACGATTTTGATTCAAAGTTATGGATGGAAGGTTCTGACTATTTTCTTGATTTTTACAGAATGATTGAAAATAAACAGCATATCTCCTAGATTTTGAGCTTACTGATGCTGCGCCGCCAAGCAAAATAAAAAATCGGATTCCCTTTTCTGGGGCATGGGCTACTGGACAAGATCCAACGCTGAGGTGTGCCTCCTTGCAACCAAAGGACATCCGAAGCGAATCGACTCAGCGGTTCATCAGGTGATTATCAGCCACATCGAAGAGCATAGTAAGAAACCAGCAGAGACTCGTGGGCGGATTGTGAGACTTGTGGGAGATGTTCCCCGTGTGGAACTGTTTGCCCGGCAGAAGACTCCAGGATGGGATACCTGGGGGAATGAAGTTGAAAACGATCTGTTTCTTGCAGCATAAAAACAGCGAGGGATAAACCCTCGCAGGATCGATCAGCTCTCCTTTATTTGATTTTGTCTAAGATTTTTATATGAGCCTTGATCAGAGTATAGTATTTCTCACTAGCATCTTTTCCGTATTTGGTCTGCAAGGAAGACCGAAATGAATTGAGATTCTTTTTCTTCTTCCAGGTTTCAGTTACAAATTTCGGAAAATCAGATGGCATTGCAGTCTTGCCCTTGGCATGTGCAAAAACTATCTGACAGTAAGATTTCTGTTTGTCTGCAAGGCTCTTCTTTTTGTGGTTCTCAATGTAACTGTTATAAGTCGCATTAGACTTAAAAGCATTGTAATAGGTGACGCCCTGTTTTCCGTAAATCTGGTGCAGCGACTCGTGAAGTGGTTGCAGCTGATCCCGCCCTAAGATATAGAGGATCTCTTTTGCCTCATCCGGGATTCCATCGTCCTGGATTTCAACGGGCTTGGGCATAACAGTTTCTATATCAACAGGACCTGGTTCATCTTTTTTATCGGAGGACTGTTGTTTCAGCATACAGGCCTTTCCGGTGATACGCTTTAATGCAATTCCTCTGTATTTCCAGTACTTAACAACTGCATCATAGCCAGTGTCATTGGTAACGATAATGTATTCATCATCCCCAATGTCATGGACCTGGTATCCAAGCTCTGTACATAATTGGAAATCAAGTGCATTGTTACCCTCGCAGCATTCGATGAATGTCACATCCTTAGGAGACTTCTTAAGTGTGATCAGATTTTTATAATTCATATGCGGACTTTTCGCAGTATAAAAAACAAGAATCTCATCTTCTTCTGCAACAGTATCAAGCAGAGATATCCAATTATCCCCGACATTTTCACTATCAATAAAATATCTTTTGCTCATATATATACCTTAGCTGATCGAACGACTATATTATACAATAGGATATGTAGGTGGCTCACTAATATTTGATGAAGTCGATGTTGTCGAGTGGTGCAAGTCAAAGATAATGTCAAAAAAGGCAGAGATAAGCAGGCAGGGAAAGAATTGGTATATTTCTACGGAGGACTATAAGGAATGAACACGATTTTGGAATATGCTCAAAGGAATAAATCCTCTTTTGAGATGGGAGGAGTCTCATCCAATGAAATTCGTTTTTTTACATACGAGGGAAAAAGATATATTTTAAAGACTCCCTTAATGACAAGAGATGATTTTTCACCGTTCTGGACAATGATGAGAAAGGTGTTTGGTTATTCGGTAAAGGAGCAGAATTCAAGTCTTCATAATATCTACAATACTTTGAAGGCTAACCATCACATAAAAGTGGCTCCGTTTGTAGCAGCCAATGAAGATGCAAGCGTTTTTGAGTTTGTTGAAGGAACAGCATGGGATAATGATTTTTTTCCAAAGGGAAAGAAAAATGCTTATACTCTAGGACAGTTTATTGGATATAATCACAGGACAAAGTACGATTATTCCGGACTTTTGGGCGTTTCAAAAGGAGATTTATTTTTTGAGAATGCCAGAAGATATATTGAAGATTGTATTAGCGAGCATTGGAGTGGGGATGATGATGCAGATAAAAAGGTCAGGGGTTGTTACGAGCAGATAAAGGATAAAAAGCTTTCAAACAATGGGAATTCTCTAATTATGGTCGACATCTGCGCGGATCAGTTCTTGTTTTGCGATGAGAATATTGTAGCGTGTGTTGATTTAGATGCGTATGTGATTGGACCTGTAGAATGGGAGCTTAGCTTTCTTCATTACCAGGTTGAGGACTGGGATGAATTCAAGGCGGGATATGAGACATATTGTGAGATGCCGTCGTTTGAGGAAGTGAGTAAATTATTCTTTTTGCTTATGGCACTCAGTTCATACGATAACAAAGCAGCAATTGATGGCTACTGGGCTGCTCTATTAGAGGAATGATATAGAAATCGAAATCAAGAAAGAGAATTGGTGTGAAGATGCTGAAAAGATTATCGGATAGAATCTGGTACTATCCCATGGAAGAGGAGCGAGACAGGCCTAATCTAGGATATATACGTGGAGATAACTGGAGTCTTGCTGTTGATGCGGGCCATTCAGAGGCACATACCAGGGAATTTTATGAGGCATTGGAAGAGAATGGTTTACCGCTTCCAAAACTCACTGTGATCACGCATTGGCACTGGGATCATACATTTGGAATGCATGCGGTAAATGGGCTTTGTCTTGCTAATGAACGCACGAATGAGTATTTGCTTAATTTCAAGCGTAGGCTATCCCAGGAAGGGAACGAGTTCTTCCTGAACATGCATGAGAGCATACGTAATGAGTATTCATATAACAAACCGGTGATAGTAACGCCGGCAGACATTGTTTTTCATGACAGCATGGTGCTGGATGCAGGCAATTGCCCAATTAAGATTTTTCAGGCTGAATCACCTCATACAGATGATTCGACTCTAATTGAAATTTCCCAAGAAGGAGTTTTGTTTGTTGGGGACGCAACCTGTGGGTCATTTCCTGAATGGAAAAAGAATCCTGTACTGAGTAAGAAATTATCCGAAACCATAATGAAATCAGAGGCGGCTATTTGCCTTGAAGGACACTGGGTTCCAGTTCCGAAAGAGGATACAATTCGAGATCTGTTAGAGGAAGTGGATGAATAAAATGAAGATGGTTCCGGGCTTCTACAACGGATATTGATAGTTTGATTTTTGCCTCTTCTTCAATGAAGGATGCAATAAATACCGTAGGCGACAAAAATGGACTGCCAACAGGTTGGATCAATAAGGAATTCAGAAAAACAAGTTCATACACTGAGAAGATCAGGCAGTATTCCAAGCATTATAAGCTGTTTGCAAATATTCTAGAAGCGAGGATGCTTCCTTCCGAGTACGATGTAGCAATGAAACTTGCGTCATTGAGACCGTACAAGTATGATATGTCAGATGCTGTCGATAAATTCAAATTGACAAGATAATTTATATTGCACTTTATACTTGAAATAGCTAACATTGTTAGTATAATATTAACTAACAATGTTAGCTATTTTTGATTAGGAGATGTTATGCCAAGAACAGGATTATCTAAAGAAGAAATAGTAGAAAAAGCTGCAGAACTGGCCAACGAAAAGGGGCTGTCTTACTTGTCGGTTACTACACTGTCAGAATATTTAGGAATCAAGAAGCCGTCATTGTACAACCACATGAAGACCATAGAAGATATGCACAGAAGTCTTATGATATATGGGTGGCAAACTGTATCGGAAGATGTTGTCAGAGGAATTGATTCTTCAGATGAAAAAGCAAATCTATTTGAGTACGGAAAAAAGTTCTATAAGTTTGCAATGGAGAATCCTGGCGTATTTGAAGCGATGCTCTGGTATAACAAATACTCAGATGATGCGCTGCTTTCTGCCACAGAAGGATTATATTCTTTTTTCTTCAAGCAGACAGATGGCTTAGGGATAGATCGTGAGATCGCTAGTCACTTGCTTCGAACATACAGGGCTTTTCTTGAAGGTTTTATTATGCTTCAGATTCATAATTCCTTTGGAAATCCAATATCATTGAAAGAGAGCTTTGAGATATCACTGAATGTGATGATATCCGGGATGGATGGGTATAGAAATAAGAGGGGTAATAAAAAATGATTGAGTTCAGAAATGCTGAGGTGTCTGATGCAGAGTTGGTTGTAGATATATATAACGCTGCGTTTTTTGATGATTATGTAAGGTATAGATAGTTTTCGATTTTGACGAAGGTGCCGGAGGTAAAGTTTCATGTGTGAAGAGCGTAAGTGGAAAAAGGATATACATATTCAACTTGCAGATATGAAATATCTTGATAGCTGCATAGACATTTTGCAAAATTCTGATTTAGGAAGAGCGTATTTTAGCGATCATGAAAAGGCAACTAATATGCTTACATATGCAGTGGAACAAAAAAACGTATATGTAGCACTGGATGAAAATGAGAAATGTTTAGGATTTATTTACTACATGACAAATGGTGTTTTTGGAAGCTGCCCTTATCTTCATATTGTTGCTGTAAAGGAAGAATACAGGAGTTATGGTATCGGTAGACAGCTGATGAAGTATTTTGAAGATAATGCTTCTGATTCTCCTTCAGCAAAATATTTTTTGACTGTAGATGATTTTAACCCGAGGGCAAAGAAATTATATGAAAATCTGGGATATAAGTCTGTTGGAGAACTAACTGATTTTTATAAAAATGGGATTAACTGCTATCTGATGATGAAAAGAAGGGGGTAAAGATATGAGCCTACAATTTGTAAAAGCAAGCACTTCTGATGCTTTGACACTTAATGGAATATCTAAAAGAGCCTTTGATAGCGATGTTCAGGTTGGAGCACCGTCAGCTGGTGGGCCACCTGGATATATGTCTGTTTCTTATCACACAAAGATGGCCAGAACAAATCATTTGTATATGCTCACGGACAATGGACTAATTGTTGGCGGTGCGATTCTATTTTTGGAAAAAGACAAGTTGAACATTGGAAGGATCTTTGTAAGCCCAGAGCATTATCGCAAAGGCTATGGAGTCTACATGATGCAGGAAATTGAGACAATGTTTTCAAATGTAAAGGAATTTGTATTAGATACGCCCATTTGGAATGTCAGAACAAACGCCTTTTATACCAAGCTGGGATATGTGGAAGTGAGTCGGGATAATGAATTCATTTATTATATTAAGAAATGTGAGTGATGAGGGAGAAGAACCTTTATCCGTGTAGATGAACAGAAAAAGAAAAAAAGCATAAAGGACATTAAGAAAAACGGCTGTGGGGATTGAGGTGATGTTGTAATTGATAAAAATCGAATTATTATCAGAGACAAATTTCTGTTTAGAAGCATTAGATTCATATAACAGAAAACAGAATGTAAATAAAGTATATCGAAGAATAGACGGAGAATATGCATTAGTAGAATGCAAATATACCGAAGATTGGGACTTAAGCCAAAAGCGTTCTGTGGCAAAGCAAATAAGCAGTGATGATTATATTACATACATCGCATTAGAAAATGATACAGTTGTTGGCTTTATTGGGCTATTAAAGAAACTAAACGGTCCTTACATGATTCTTGATATGATGCAGGTATCTTCTGAATGCAGGGGCCAAGGTGTTGGCAGACGATTATTTGAATTGGGAAAAGCGGAAGCAATAAAAGCTGGTGCACAGGCTTTGTACATATCTGCCTGTTCTTCTGAGGAGACGATTGCATTTTACAGAGCAATGGGAAGTGGTCTGGCAAGCATTCCTATAAAAGAACTTGCTGAAAAGGAACCATATGACCTTCAGATGATCTGTCCTGTAATAGACTGCGACAGATACTCGGAGATGAAACTGACAGAGAATATGATTCGTTGGGCTGAATGCAAACATGGCAGCACGGAATATGCAGGCTAGTGTCTTGCGTTTATCGAGGATGCACTTGAAATCAGCAATCATATCGAAATATTTGGTGGAGATTCTGCAAAGGAATCCTGCGAGATGTACAAGGACGCGCTGCGAGGCGGAGTTCCGGAGCGAGGTGCTTTCGTAATTGAATTAAGAAAAACTTATTAACTGGATGGGGCTTTGGGGATTAGGCGCACTTATATCTTATCATAACGAGCCATGCAGGATGTTGTCGATTGTGCCGAGAGGAGAAGATGAAAATGATTGATATAAGAATTGCTACAAAAGATGATATAGACTGTCTGATGAGTATTCGCCTTGAGATGCTTACGGTAGTGAACAACCTACCAGAAAATTTTGAACATTCAGATGAAGTGATAAATGAAAGTCGTGATTACTTTTTAAATGGAGATCAGATGACTGTTCTGGCTAGCAACGGAGATAAAGTTATTGGTTGTGCATCCATGAGTTTTATCAGGATAATGCCAACCTTTGCGCACCCTACAGGAAAAAGAGCCCATCTTATGAATGTCTACACAAGAAGTGAATACCGTCGTCAGGGAATAGCGCGAAAAATGGTTGAAATGCTGATCGAGAAAACATGGGAAAAAGGTGCAACGGAGATCAGTCTTGATGCAACCGCAATGGGAAGACCACTCTATGAAAGTATGGGCTTTACTGATTCTACAGAATGTATGGTACTGACGAATCTGTAGGAGGAATAGTATGAGAGAAATAACACCGAACGAGGTAAGCAAACTGTACGATTGTATTCGTGAGTTATCAGACTATCACAATACAACTTCTGTGAATTTCAAAGGATTTTATCCTTTAAATCCATATGAAAAGACCCTGGAATCATTTGAGGCTGCATTACGAGAGAAAAAATCCTATATTGCAGTCACTGAAATTGAAGACCGGATTATCGGCTTCTGCAAAGTCGATATTAAAGGAGAAATCGGTATACTGGACTATTTGGTGGTAAAAGAGAAATTCAGGGGAAAAGGTTTTGGAAAGGAACTCATGGACTGGGCGATGCTAGTGTTTGACCAAAACAATGTCAGACATATCGAAGTTAAAGTGGTTGATGGCAACAAGGCGATTCATTTGTATGAAAAGTATGGTTTCAAAATGAAATCTCACATATTGGGGATTGAGCGATAAATTGGAATATTATTTTGGAAAATAGATAGCATATGGGAACATTATTACAATCAACATTAAATACAAGGGCACTACCCACTGGAAATCTACGTTATATACGAAGCGATTATCCCGGAAAACTTACAGATCAGGAAGTGAAGTGGCTTCTTCAAAATGATATAACAACGGTCGTTGATCTGAGAGAAGAAAAAGAATATTTAGCTAAACCCTGCAGACTTGAGGATGAAGAAGGCTTTGTCTATTATCATTTGCCGGTGACCGGTGCAGACACACCTAATTCACCTGATGCAGTTGCAGAAACTTATCTTGCTATGATGGATGAACATATGGATAAGATCATTCATACAATAATGAATGCGGATAGCAATGTACTATATTTTTGCAGTGCCGGAAAAGACAGGACGGGCGTGGTTTCAGCGATCATACTGAAGAATCTTGGTATAAGCGATCAAAGGATCATAGATGATTACATGGAAACGAAGGACAATCTGATGGGATTTTTGACTTCATATGTGGCAGCACACCCGGAAGTTAATTTAAATACCATAGTCCCGAATGAGAAGAACATCAAAAGGGTTCTGGAGATTCTCACATACAGAGAAGTTCAGAAGATAGCTAAGGATACTATCGAATACATAATAGATGAAATAAAGCCCGGAATGCCACTTAAAGAAATACGCTTTCTGTGTGAAGAGAAGATGCGAGAACTTGGTGCAGATTCTTTCTGGTACTATGATATCGGAGCATTTGTTTTTGCAGGTGACGATACAACGGTCTCAGTTTCCGGAAGGGAATATATTACTTCGGAAAGATATATTGCAACGGATGATATTATCACTATAGATCTCAGTCCTCAGGTGGAAGGAATGTGGGGAGATTATGCAAGAACTGTTATCGTCCAAAACGGTAAAGCTGTTCGATCATATGACACAATCATGAACGCTGAATGGCGCAGAGGTGTTGAAATGGAAAAACGACTCCATAACAGGATGATGGAAATTGTACGGCCTGAGATGACATTTGAAGAGCTATATTATCAGATGAATGAGTTCATTCAGACAGAGGGCTACATCAATCTTGATTTTATGGGCAATCTCGGACATTCCATAGTTCGTAAGAAAGAAGACAGGATCTATATTGAAAAAGGGAACAGGACGAAACTTGCAGATGTCAGTCTTTTTACATTTGAACCCCATATCAGTGTCAGTGGATCAAAGTATGGCTATAAAAGAGAAAACATCTATTATTTCGATAAAGAAGGATTAAAAGAACTATAAGAAGACTACTCGCATGTTATCTTGGATTTGTTACTCAGGCTATATGTGCGAATTTTGTTCCTCTATTGTTTATAACATTTCACAATATCTATTGTTGCTGGATTATTGGAAAAAGAAACTTTGCCTTTACGGTGGGATCGTGGTTCTGATTGTTTTGATTCTGATTCCTGTGATCTCCCGTATCAGCTACAGGTTCATGTTTGTTTGGATGCCCTATAGTTTTAGTGTGATGATCATTAGTATATTGGCATTTGCAATTTGGCTTATTGCCCGGGGAAGGGAAGAAAAATGATTTAAATAATAATATCAACAATATTATATTTCAGGATAATGGACTAAGTAAAACATGAAGAAAAGGATTAATAGAAAAGAATTTAATGATTTTAAAGCTTTAATACAAAGGGATCTAAACTCGGATGAATATCCCTTTGTTGTAACTGTTCAAAAAAATAAAATTGTTGCCAGGTGGAAAACGCAGCAAATCTCGGAAGAAACTGACAACAGGGACACCGGTTCCTTTTATGTGACATATATACTTAGCAGAGACAAAACGTTTTGCGGCGGTGAAACCTTGCTTGTCAAAGATACTTATAAGCCGCCATTGTCCACGGAGACCAGAGCTGTTTTTTCACTCTCTACACCGAAGAATTTGCCTTGGAGAAAAAGAATCGATCATAAGGATTGGGCGAATATTGGATTTGATGAGGACAAACTCCTTTCCATCATTGAACATTATCTGAGAGATCACGGTTTTGCATATCTCCCGGGAATATGGAATCACAAACGCTTAAGCTGGGAAGAGGGATTTTTGTTTCGCATTGCCGGTATTATTTTTCTATTCGTAGGCATTTTTTTGCTAGTGGGATTTTTGAATAGCTCAATGATCAGTGATTGCTTACGAGTAGATGCTTTTTTCGCAGCAGCTATTTTCCTTCTTTTGTTTGCGACGCTGCTACCATTGATCATGATCATAATTGGAGTCCTGATGTCTCTGATTGGATTTGGCAAAATGGAATTCTATGACCTCAGGCCGGAAGTGGGCATCAAGTTGGTTTTAGGTATCATTATAGTATCCTGGTCAGTGATATTTGCATTGACTATTTCAAATTGAAGGATGTGACGATCATAGGTATATCTCTCGGAGGGTACCTTGCACCCAGAGCCGCAGCTTTTGACAAGATCACGCAGGATATGCAGGATAAATGCGAAGAAATTTTGTAGCAACGAATGATCAGATCATCTTCTGCATTTTGGGGCCCATAACGGAAAATATCTTGTGATAATAAACAAGGGAAAAACAAAACTCGAAGGAAAAGCAGACTTCGTTTTTCATGAAAGCATTGGGAAGATAATGAACCAGATTGAGGTCTGACCAGTATGATTTCTTTCAGGTATGTGGTGACAAAAATATTCCTTATAGAGAAATGATTATGATAGTTCTGTTTTACCGAGGATGATAGGTGGATTGCTGGAATGAAGATTGAGTTAAGAGATCTGACTGAAGAAAATATGGGGCAATGCTTTGGCCTTAGAGTTGCTAAGGATCAGATGCAATATATTGCTTCAAATGAGGATTCTTGGAATACTGCGAAAGAAAATGATAAAGTAGCCCGTCCTTTTGCTATATACTGCGATGGGAAAATGGTGGGATTTACAATGCTTGCCTTTGATGAGGAGTATGAGGATCCGAATGACAGATATTGGTTATGGAGATTAATGATTGACGAAAGTTTGCAGGGAAAAGGATACGGAACTGCGGCACTTAAGGAAATCATACAGTATTTTAAGTTTCACAGAGCAAACAATATACGTCTATCAACAAAGAATACAAACACCAATGCATTATCCATGTATCGGAAGGCTGGATTCCGAGATACAGGAGAAATGAATGATGAAGAGATAGTTCTTCAGCTAGATTTTTAATTAATTGAAATAGTATGAAAGGCTTTAAAATAATGAAGAATATCCGAATTTTCACGACTGAAAAGTATGCCGCAGATGAATATACTAAGGTAAAAGCAAATATATATAAGACACATGATTCCTTATTGGATCAGGATGCTTATGTTACTTCGATTTCTTTTGAACAAGAACCGGAATATGGAGAAGGAACTGACTCGAGTGATATTTCTCAGTATCCTCTTGAAGATATTTTGGACAAATACTATGTTGCAGTCGAGGATTTCTATGAGAATCTAAATGACGGCAGTGACAATACTTGTTATTTGGAATTTACGGGTGCCAGCATGGAAGATATAGAAAATCTGCTTCAGATAGTGGGAAAACATGTTTATAACCGTAGAGAAGAAATAGATGGACAGACCTATATTGATCTGATTATCGAATAAATACTTCCGGTAATGTTGTATTGCTGCAGGATAATTGCTTTAGGTAAAGGGTGAATCTAAATGGAATATGCATATAAAAAGGATCCACCAATCCATAAAAAGACAGTTTTTCCGAATTCATTTGACAGGCTGGAAATGCTCTGGGATAAATATCCGCAGTTTCATGAGCCAGAACTGTTCACGAGTCTGGACGAACTGCTAAAAGAGCATGAATCCTATCAGAAAGACTTTGATGATGAGCTCAGGAAAGAATATGAATCAAAAGGATTCGACAAGTTCCTTATCAGGCTGTCCTGGGAGGATCTACCATACCGCTATGCTACAAAGGAACTTATTGAAAAAATCGGACCGATTGGGCCCAACAAGTATGTGGAAAGATTCATGAGCCAGTTTTCCGAAATTGATACTGACCATAAGGCAGTATTTATCTTCCCTGAGAGCTATGTATCGCAGTTTTTTGTTGTAACACAGGTCTGCATGAGAGCAGAAAAGTTTCATCCCATCAGGAGTCTGTTTCCTGACGAAGAAAAGGTTCATTATTTAGCTGTCTTTGATAAAGAAAACATGGATGATGTGCTTCTAATGTATCATCTACTCTATACAGGAGGTTCACAGGAAGTTTATGGCGGGTATTCTCTATATGACTACCCGTTTTCTTGGTACCAGACGCATCTTTGGGAAGACGGCGTAGTGCTTCGGTCTCCTTACCTTCCTGACCGGCTGGCAAAATTCCAGGGGAATATCCAGTTTCACCATAATCCGGCAAAGACAGTCTACATCAGGCGAAATATAGAGTATATACTCGGGTGCGGTTATTTTGAGTCGGAACTGGACTTTTTCCTGAATCTGACTACAGTGATCATGCCAGTTCTTCAATGGTGGTATACGGATATTGCGCTCTATGAGGAAAAGGATGGCATTAAGACTGACTGGAGGCTGGAACGTACGATGATAAGAACCAAGCTTACCGCAGACGGTGTAATAAAGCCCAAGTGGAAACATGAGCTTTCGTTATTTGACATGATAAGGAAGAGATATCCTGACACGCTATATCAGTACAGACCGGATTGGCTGGGGCGGCAGAGCCTTGATATCTATGTTCCATCAATCCGGACGGCAGTTGAGTATCAGGGTATTCAGCATTACCACCCAGTAGATTTTTTTGGCGGGGAGGAAGCTCTTTTACAGAGGAAAGAGCTCGATCAGCAAAAAAGAACTCTCTGCGAAGAAAACGGAGTAAGACTTATTGAGTGGGCATATGATGTTCAGCCCACAGATGCTAATGTAAAAAGAATCCTTTCAAATACTTAAAGGAGAGAAAATAAACATGAAAGAAGACCTGATCGAGAGCAAAAGGAGCCTGAAAATAACAAAGGAAGAGATACTTTCCAATCTTGATCTTGCAGACAAGATGAGATGCAATTTGAATGACACCAGTATTGATGCCAAGCCTATTTTGATGCAGCTTGCTGAAGAAGAGTAGTTCGCATTCTAATCTTTGAATGATTTTGAAACGATTATCATACAGTTTTAGGGCTACCAGTTGAATCATACTATGAAGTTGATATCCATGGCCCGGCCGGGGGAGTGTCACATATGATTATTAGTGATGATGGAAAACATCAAGTTAGGCATATTAATGATATGTCATATGTGGTGTAAATGAAATAATTGGAGACACTAATGCAAAAAATACAGATTATAAATGATGACTATCAGGGGCATGTAGATATTTGCCGCCATGCTAGTAGAGGCATTGTCATTAAAGATGGGAAACTTCTGTTAAGGTACGAATCTAATGAGGATAAATACATTATACCTGGAGGTGGTGTGGAGGATGGCGAGACACTTGCTGAATGTTGCGCAATAGAAATAAAGGAAGAGACCGGTATAATTGTAAAGACTGGCGATGAATATCTTGAGATAGAGGAACTGTTTCTTAATTGGCGACATATTCAACATTATTTTCTATGCGAATATATTGAAGATACTGGCATACAGCATTTAACTGATGCAGAGATTAAGTGCGGAGATGTGCCAAGGTGGATGAAAACTGAGGATGCGATTGAGATTTTTGGTAGATATGAAGAATATCATGAAACTTCAATAGCGAACTATGGCTTGTACAGAAGAGAATTTATGGCGTTAAAAACATTGAAAGAATTATAACTTCTAGGTAGTTGTATTATGAAAAAACACGTTGTTGTACAATCATACGATAAAACATGGGCAGATGATTTCGTAGCAATCAGGGACGAATGGAATACTGTGCTTAAGGAGCTTGTGCTACGGATAGAACATGTCGGAAGCACATCGGTGGAAGGCCTCTCAGCAAAACCTATCATTGATATTGATGTTGTAATTCAGGATAGGGAAGATTTACCAGAAGTAATATCAGCTCTTCAAAAGATAGGTTATTCACATGAAGGAGATCAGGGAATTCCGGGGAGAGAAGCGTTTAAGTATGAGGGGAAGGAACATCTTAGGAAACATCATCTTTATGTATGTGCATTGGATGCAGAAGAACTGAGAAGACACATAGCTTTTCGTGACTATCTCCGTAATAATCCTGAAGCTGTTGCTGAGTATAGCAGAATTAAGGAGGAGGGGGCAAAACTACACCCCTGGGATATTGATAAATATATCGAGCATAAATCTCCGTTTATCGAAAGTGTATATAACCGTATCGGATTATTATAATTCAATAAATCCCGGATAGTAAGTTATATCGGAAGATAAAATAACAAATGGCGGAAATGAGAAACTCATGACCGCCATTTTGCGTTTATTCTTCAAGTCCCTGTTTGTAGTTATTTCCCCAAGCTTCCATGGACTTTATAATCGGACGCATGGACTCACCAAGCTCACTTAATGCGTATTCGACGCGGGGCGGAACCTCGGGATATACGGTACGGGTAATGATGCCGTCTGCTTCCATGGAGCGCAAACTGTCTGTAAGCACCTTCTGACTGATTCCATCCAGAGATTTCTGTAATTCGTTAAAACGCCAGGGGCGGACAAGGAGATTTCTCATGATAAGCAGTTTCCATTTGCTGCCGATCAGGCTGACCGTTGTAGCTACCGGGCAATCAGGTAATTCATCTTTTGTTTTCATTGATAACACCTCATTTTTATCAAAACTTCAAATTTGAATGTTACATATAAATTTTACTGTTATGGCGTCTGACAGTCAATAAGTTACAAAAAGGTAACTATCTAATAAAAAAGTGCGTACTTACAATGGTTTCCGGCCTCTGCGATAATCATGATAACAGGAAGGCAATAGGGCCTACTGAAATCAACTTAACGGAGGTAAATATCATGGCATTATCAAACATTGCAGGATGGAACGAAAACACGGCAGGGAGTGCTTGCGGCGCATCCGACAAACCGGCAGCATGTGGTGCATCTGAGAAGCCCGCAGCTTGTGGTACAGGAGATAAGCCCGCTGAAACACCTGCAGCATGTGGGGCGGCAGATAAGCCGGAAGAGAAACCTTCAGCTTGCGGAAGTGCTTGTGGTGCAGGGGACAAATAAGAAAGACATACCATGTTGATCCCCCAGGCAGTCAAAAGCCGGGGGATTATTTTAGAAGATCATCAGCTTACGTGCTGTTTACGATACGGAGGGATACAGATATGAAGCCATACTTTTCTTTTCAATGGCATATAACAGATGAATGCGATCAGAGATGTAAGCATTGCTACATCTATTCAGCAGGTAATCACACCTGCCTGCAATCCATGAACTGGAAGCAGATGGAAGACACCTTTTATAACTGCCTTGATTTCTGTGAAATGTATGGAAGAACTCCGTATTTTTATATAACGGGAGGAGATCCAATATTACATCCTGATTTATGGAGACTGCTGGGACTCTTAAAAGAACATGAGATAGGGTTTACGATCCTTGGAAACCCCTTCCACCTAAACGATCAGGTATGCCTGGAACTAAAGGGCTATGGATGTGAGAAATATCAGCTTTCTCTTGATGGCCTCAGAGAGACTCATGACTGGTTCAGAAAGCCGGGCTCCTTTGACTGTACGCTTGAAAAGATCGCATGCATCAATAAGGCAGGGATCCGAAGCGTTATCATGACTACGGTTTCAAAAACAAACCGCATGGAGGTTCCGGGGATCATTGATGAAGTGGTAAAGGCAGGTGTTAACATATTCGCTTTTTCACGGTATGTACCGAGCGGCGGAGATCTGGATGCCAGCATGACCGCACAGGAATACAGAGAGCTTCTGGCTGTCTGTGACAAGAAGTTCAAAGAATACGAAGCAGAAGGATGTGAGACATACTTTAACAAGAAGGATCACCTTTGGACGCTTTATGAATATGAGACCGGTGAGTTTAAGATTCCCAAGAGCGCAAAAGAGGGAATGATATATGGCGGATGTAACTGCGGAAACTGCCATATCACGATCCTTCCTAATGGCGATATCTATGCATGCCGAAGAGTAGCAGAGAGTAAAGTAGGAAACGTATTTGAAGAAAGACTTGCGGATGTTTGGGTATGCCAGATGGAGAGTTACAGAGAGTATGAGAAGTTCAGTAAATGTTCTAAATGTGAATTAAAGCCCTGGTGCAGGGGATGTCCTGCAGTCGCAAAAGGAACAAACGGAGATTTTTACGCTGCGGATCCCCAGTGCTGGAAAATAAAGAACGAGATCACAGGGGAGGTGTTATCATGTTGATGGATATCATTAAGAGCAGACATTCGATCAGGAAGTATACGGATGAACAGATCAGTCGTGAGGATCTTGAGAAGATTCTCGAAGCAGGAAACTATGCGCCGAATGCAGGCGGAGGGCAGCGCAGCATGATGGTGGCTCTTCACAATAAGGAGCTGACAAGAAAGCTTGGTATCATGAACCTTGCGAAGTTTAACAGGGGAAACCTTGTTGGTTCTTATGTGTCGAAGGAGCAGCCCAGTGTCATTGATGATCCGACAATGAAGGATGGCTTCTACGGAGCACCGACAGTTATAGCAATCTTTTCACAGGGAAATTTCCTGTTTAAGACTGCGGACGCTTTCTGCATGGCAGAAAACATTGTGCTGCAGGCTACAGAGCTTGGCATCGCATCCTGCATCATCTCCAGGGGCGAAGAGACTTTTGACAGTGAAGAGGGCTGGGCACTTATGAAAGAATGGGGCGTACCTGATAATTATATATGTCAAGGCTTTGTGGTTCTCGGATATATCGACGGAGAACAGCCGGTCAGCAAGCCGAGAAAGCCGGGAAGAGTACAGATCATAGAGTGTTTGTGAGGAACGGATATGAAAACAATATATCTGATTGGCGGTACAATGGGCGTCGGTAAAACGACGGTAAGTCAGCAGCTGAAAAAGGAGTTGCCGAACAGTGTTTTTCTTGACGGCGATTGGTGTTGGGATGCCGATCCGTTTCAGGTAACAGAAGAAACAAAAACCATGGTCATGCGCAACATCTGCTTCTTGCTGAATAGTTTTCTCCACTGTACGACCTATAAAAATATCATTTTCTGCTGGGTAATGCATGAACAATCCATTATTGACGAAATAATCAATAGTCTGGACACAGGAGATGCGAGAGTCATAAAGATTTCGCTTATGATCGATGAAACCAATTTGCGAAAAAGACTCTCTGCTGACATCGCCAGGGGGATCCGCAGTAACGATGTAATCGACAGAAGTGTTGCAAGAATCAACATGTATCAAATACTTGACACCATAAAAGTGGATACAGTCAATAAGAACGTTTGTGAAATCGTGAGTGAAATACTGACGCTTTGATATCAACAAATTTATGGAGGCCTTTGGCATGGGAAAAGATTTATCTAAAATGACATTGGAAGAGTTATGGGCATTGTTTCCCATCTTTCTTGTGCCGCACGATGATCGGTGGAAAGATAGCTTCAATGAGATCAGGCAAACGCTGACCGGTCTTTTAGCTGCTCAGCCTGTTGTGCGGATCAGTCATATCGGAAGCACCGCTATTCAGGGAATATGGGCTAAAAATATTGTTGATGTGATGATTGAGATTCCTCAAAGCGCAGACATGAAAGATATAGCACAACTATTGGAACAGAGCGGTTTTACCGTCATGTACGCCGAGGCAAACCGGATTTCACTTAATAAGGGATATACTGAAAACGGATTTGCGGATAAAGTATATCATATCCATCTGCGGTACGCCGGGGACAATGATGAACTGTACTTCCGTGATTATTTGAACGAGCATCCTGCCGTGGCAAAAGAATATGAAACCTTGAAGCTCCGGCTTTGGAAACAATATGAGCATGACCGGGATGCATATACAGATGCGAAGACAGATTTCATCTCCAAATGGACGGCAGAAGCACGAAAGGAATATGGAGACCGATACTGACATATTTAAATTTCCTGATTTATTATAATGACCTCAGAAAGGAGGTACATTATCTATGATGAATCAGGAAACATCATAAACTAAAAAGATGTACAAGGAAATAATAACTTCCGTGTGCATCTTTTTTGTAACCATGTATTATTTATGCATTTTTAAGACTATCACAAGACGTAATATAGTAAAATTAAAGGGGTATTGATGCCACCTAAAGCTTGATTTGGCAAACTTAAGCTTACTTATGAGAGGATAATTGAAAAACATGAAAAGAAGGCTGCTTGCCCTTTGTTTACTTATGGGCATCATGATCAGTGGCTGCGGGAATGCTGCACAAGGTGGTGATAGCCAGGAAAGTGGTACCTTGGGTAATGAAAATGAGCCAATATGACTGTGAAGAAGCAGGAGCAATTTTCTATGAGAGAAAATGACAAGAGAGTAGTAGACAGATTTACAGAGCTTGCGCTGGTAGACGGTGAATCCTTTAATGAGAGGCTTGTCGCTGATTATCTTATAGTAGAGTTCCAAAAGCTGGGAATAAAGCTTATCGAGGATGATATTGCCGGTAAGATCGGTGGTAACTGTGGGAATCTGTATGGCTTTGCAGAGGGGCGAGGAAAGTATGCAGACTCTGAGCCTATTCTGTTCTGTGCACATATGGACACCGTATCTCCGGGGAACAATAAGAAGATCATATTAAATGACGGCGGAACAATCACAAGCGATCATACGACTGTCCTGGGAGCAGATGACAGGGTTGGCATAGCAGGAATTATCGAGGCGTACACCAGAGTAATCGAGGAAAATCTGGATCATCCGCCAATAGAGTTTCTGTTTACGGTGGCAGAAGAGGTTTACGGCCTTGGAAGCGCGGCTCTTGATTATTCAAGGATTCGCTCCAGGATAGCCTTTGCTCCCGACTGCAGCGGAGAATATGGAGTCTATTCATCCTGCGAGCCGACACTCATTTCATTCGAAGTACATATAAAGGGTAAGGCTTCCCACGCTGGTTATGAGCCTGAAAAGGGAATAAATGCAATAGCAGTAGCAGCTGCTGCAATCAGCAGAATAAAGCAGGGGTGGGCTGATGATCACACCACGCTGAATATCGGAATAATAGAAGGCGGAAGTGTTACCAACGCTGTTCCGGAAAACTGTTTTATAAAAGGTGAGATAAGAAGCGGTGTCCATGAAGATGCACATCGGACAATAGACTTAGTAGAAAGCATTTTTTCAGAAGAAGCGAATAGAGCAGGTGCAGAGCTTTGCATAGATAAAAAAGAAAGAATCACCGTTTACAGGATAGATCCCGGAGCCGCAGAAGGAAGTGCTTTGGATAGATATAAGAGAGCATTAGAGAAACAGGGAAGGAGAGCCGTGGCAAAGAAATCCTTTGGAGGAAGTGATATAAATTCTTTGATAAAACACGGAATGGACGGACTAAATATATACGGTCCCATGCATAACATACATACAACTGAAGAATACACAACTGTCCAGGAAATAGCAGACTTCACAGAACTGATAAAGATACTTATGACATACCATGAGGAACAATTTAAAGGCTTTTGCTAATATAAGGGGCAATAATGAATAGGAATAAGGAGTATTTTCAGCTTCTTTAAGCATCTTAAGCTGTTCGTTTGTAAGTTTTGAAGTTACGTCTATTGATTTTTTAATAGTAGCCATAATACTCGTCCCATTCAAATTCCATGTTTTTCATACTATTATTATAGTTTTTGTAATGCAGATTTGAAATGCATATTTGTATTGCAATTTCGTACTACATTTTTTATTTGTTTGCAAAAACGAACAGATAGAGATAAGGCGTACCAGAGATAGAAGAGTCTTACTGAAAATATATATCATTTCCTTATGTGTAACGGTTGGTTGCGAAAGATAATCTCTTCCGCAACTATTTTTATACATATTTAAGATTATCAAATGACGCAATATAGTAGAATTAAAGGAAAGGAGGTATATGCATGAACGGTAAAAAAGATTTTTCATTGTTAAACTGTATCGGATCAAGCCTGTTGGCTATTTTCTTCACTGTACCTGTCCACGAGCTATTCCATGCTCTTACATCACTGGCGTATGGTGATAAAGTCGTTATATATTCAGCCACGGCAGTTCTGCCAGCTGATATCATTAACTATGAAGCACTATCGCCTCTTAACCGTATTATGGTTACCGGGGGAAGTGCTTCAATTCTCAATGCTATCATTGCTGTTATGCTGGCAATAATACTGCTCAAATGCTCAATGGGATCAGCACTTCGTCTTTTCCTTACTCAGCTGATGGGAGCTCATCTTTGCCAGGGGTTTGGATACTTTCTGATAGAAGGCTTCTTTGGCGCTGGTGACTGGAGTACTTAATACGCTGATAGGACCGCATTATAAAAGCGGTGGCTTATCTATTGGAAGTATGATACTTTTTAACTTCATGTGGATACCATTTTTCTGGGGGTTCATGTTTACCGGTGTTATGAAAGTAAATCAGCCTAAAGAGAGCCGCTTTCTATATGACCTCCCCAAGAAGCCGAATTTCGTATTAATTGCAGTTGGAATTATTTTGATGGCTATAGATATTTTTGTCTTCGGTCCGGGAATACAGTTCAATTAACATAATATTGCATTTGTGCAAAGCAAGCCAAGAGCAGTTTCAATTCATTATTGAAATTTGCTCTCGTTTTATTATTGCTTAAGAATAGTAATGGTCAATCCTATTATGAGGAAACTTTTTGTCTTTTGAGAAATACCACTTAGACATCAAAAACAACCGAATAGACATAAATCATTGTTGGTGTTTTCAGGCTATGTTACAGTCATACCATCAAAAAGCAAAAGAAAAGGAGGCATTCTATGAAGAATATTAAAACCGGAACAATATGTTCAATAATCAGCATGGTATCGGTACTAATTATGTTCCTGTGGGGATTTTTCGGAAATTCCTGGAATATAAGCTGGATTGCGGTAATGATTGGCGGAGTGCTTTCAGGAATTGTTTACATGATACGAAAAGACTTAGAAAGCAGCGATAATAATCATAGCAGTTATTAAAATTGAATATTGGAACAATTTCTCACAAAAGCATAGTTAAATAGTTCAAAAGAAAAGGAGAATACACTATGGAAAAGATTCAAAAGAGTTCAAATACGGCAGTAACAATTGCAAAGGTACTCAGAACATTCTCTATTATTGGACTAGTATTTAGTGTGTTGGGAGCAGTCTGTGGATTTGCAATGAATGGCTTCATAAATCAGTATTATCAGGATCCCTCCAATGTCGCAGCAGCTCAGTCATCTCTTGAGGCAGACATGGGAATCTTTGGTCTAATTCCTTTTACCTCAATAAAAGAAGGCGGAAATTTCGGTATTTTCTTTGCAATTCAGCTTCTTTGCTGTGCTGTAGTCTGTGTTGCATTCATATATATATTCGGAATGCTTAAGAAAACCATGGAAAATGTAAGAGATACAGGGAAAGCCTTTGCCCTTTCGGAAGCCGCTACCTACAAAAAGACTTTCATAATTACCAGTATATTGATTCTTCTTTTTGTGGATCTGGTTCCTGCGCTTATTGCAGGTATTCTTCTCATAGGGCTATTTAATGTAACCGTTGCCGGGCAGTCAGAATAATATGTTAAAAGGTGGGGTAAATGTCCGACTTTATTGATATCAAACTTATCATAGATAAGGCGTATGAAAAGCTCACAGTTACCATTACAAACAAAGAGCGCAGTGATGATGTTGAAGGCGTGATAGCTGCTATTCAGTCCTATGCCAGTAATAAGGTCCCTATGATTTCGGCATATTTCGAGGATGGCGTGGTTATGTTGCCTCAAAGACAGATTTTTAGGGCCTATATCTCAAGAAGAAAGGTTATGGTGCAGACTGCAGAAAAAATATATGAGGTAAAAATGACTCTTGGTGAGTTGGAAGCATTGCTAGATAAAGAAAGATTTGTCCGTATTTCCCAGTCAGAGATCATTAATCTGAAAAAAGTAAAGAGATTTGATTTTTCAGCCATCGGAACGATAGGTGTAGAACTGGAAAATGGTGAAAGCACATGGGTGGCCAGAAGAAGGGTCAAAAATGTGAAGAATGCATTGATGAAAGGAGGCGGCCATGAGCATTAGGACAAAGTTTACAATCAGGGCACTCTTTGGGTTCTCTTTGGGGCTCATAGCCGGTGCAATAATGTTTGTTCTCTATGCCAGTGATACAGAGCCACTAAATAAGAGCTACCTGATAATGCAGCTCTTTGGTTCTGGCTTTTTTGGAGTTATTGCAAATGGCGGAGCAATTGTATATGACTTTGAGGACTGGGGGCTTTTAAGGGCTACATTCACTCACTATGTTGTAACTTTTATCACAATGCTTGCTGTAAGTGAGCTACTTGACTGGTTTCCACGCAGCATAATACTAATTGTGGTTATATTTTTTTCTGCAGTCTATCTGATCATATGGCTCGTGGAATATGCTTTGTGGAAAAAGGAAATAAGGCATATCAACAGGGATCTTGAAATTATGAAAAATGTGAAAGATTAAAAAAAAAGTAAACATTTCATTTCGGAAGCGCTTACTGTTTATGATCGCATTTGTTACATGATCTATTTTTAGGAAAATTACCGTTTAGACATCAAAAACAACCACATAGACATATTCTATTGTGAATCATCAGTGAAAATGATATTTTTCAGGTAAACAACAAACAAGCAAAGCTTATATCTTGTAACAAATGATCATCAGTCAACTACACAGATAACAGGAGGGTTTACCATGAGAGTTACTACAACTACAACCAACAGGAATACCGGACCTATAGGAAGTCTATTTGGATCCATAATCATGGTGATACTTGGAATAGTATTTATCTTTGTGTCATCCTTCATGGCAAAACAGAATGCCAGTTTAAAGGAACGGTGCACAGCACAGGTACAGGCGACGGTAACAGGTTTTGATAGGTCAGAGAGTTCTGAGAAAAGCAGTTCAAGTTCATCAGCTGTAACACCTGTGTTTGAATATGACTATAACGGACAGACCTATTCATCAAAAGCAGGTACCTACAGCAGTTCCTTTAAGGACACTTTTAATGTAGGAAGCAGCTACACTATTTATGTGGATCCAGACGATCCTATGGAGTTATATTCTGAAGATATCTCCAAATCAGACGGAACATTCCTGAATATATTCAGGTGGGGCGGAGTTGGTCTTATCATATTGGGAATTCTGGTCTTTGTGATTTCCCTTATAAAGGTTATAGCAATCGGAGGCGCAATCGGTTTTGCACTGATGCATTTCTTAAAGAAGAACGAGTGACCTATTATTCACACGTAGGCACGAGTCAGGAGACCATGCCAGCATGGTCATCTGGAAATGCCGTGGGGTATTTGACTAACAAGGAAAACAAGGAGGTACAAGCATGAACAAAAAAGCATTCTCTACACTTATGATAGCAGCCTGCTCGGCAGCTCTTATTTCCGGGTATGGCTATGCACCAAAAAGCTCTGCTGAATCAAAGACAGCAGAGACAGTCAATGAAACCACTGAGGAAAAAGAGGCTAAAATTCAGGAAGCCTTTAAAGATGCCCAATACATTGAAATCGGAACCACCGGATATTTCATCAAAATCCCGAAAAGCTACTATCAGGGCGAAGTATATGATAATGAACGTAAGGATGACATGATAGCCTACTATAAGAGCGATGAATTCCAGATGGATTTCGATGTCTACCAGTTTCCTAATGAAGGAAAAGATCTGTACGATTATACCGAAGCAGAAGCAAAGCAATATAATGCTGACGGCATTACTGAAGTTACTATAAATGACACGGATCTCGGACTTTATTACTCAACGGAGAGCTATGAGGGCGAGGAAGGTAAATTCACTGTCGCAAACTATATTTTTGTATCAGGCAATGATTTTGGAGAGCTGTCCTTCTGGCAGGACGGAGATGAGGCTGAAGAGCTTACAAAGACCATCATCAATAGTATCACCACGACACCGGAGGAATCATCTGCAGAAGCCCTAATTCAGGGTGATGATATTGACTATTCCTACCTTATGATTGATAGTCTCATAACTGTAAAGAGTGATACCCAGACAAATCAGTCCTTTACGCTTGTAGACACAAAAGATCTTGCTCCTGAAGAAGATGCAAATGTTTACTACGATGGAGTGCTTATAGACACGGTCAAAGTGTCAAAGTAAAAGGAATCAAAAACCATAAAATTGAAAATAAAATAATGCAAAAAACTAAACTTGAAAAAATGGTATAACTCCTCCTAAGATATTTTGCTCTTTTCAGAGTTAAACACATAAGATTATTTGGCAATATTATTGCATGACTGGTATATCAGCTCTGCCAGGTCCCTGGTGGGGGTGTCAAAACCACTTTGTATCCAGACACGCAGTACATTAAGGCTTCCGTACATAACGAAAGTGAAGAGGTAGTCTGCATTTTTGTTATCCAGGATTTCAGGCACTGCAGCCTTTACATTATTTGCAATTGTTTCGATTATTGTTTTCTGAAAATCTTCGGTATCCGGCTGGCACAGCAGGATTCCGAAGGTTTCTTTTTTTTCTTTTACATATTCAAGGAAAGCTTCAATAGATTCAGTGGTGTTGAAGCTTCCACTAAGGTTTTCCAAAGCTTTCAAAGTGTTTTCCATAACTTCGTTTTCTACATCAGAAAGAAGCTCAAACTGATCCTGATAGTGAAGGTAAAAGGTTGAGCGACTCATCTCGGAAAGATCACATATTTCCTTGATAGTGATCTTTGAAATTGGCTTTTCCTGCATCAATTCCATAAGGGATTCCCTGAGGATCCTCTTGGTAACTAGGATACGTCTGTTGTTTTTTGTTGCCATATATGTCCTCCTCACTTTATGAAAAGTTTAGATTTTTAACGGTACATGGGACTTTTGGAATATTCTAAACTGTACATTTTGGACTAAATATGTATTAAACACTACGTATGTAAAAATATTGTAAGTTGTAAACAATACACGATGTCTATATTATACCCTTAAAGAGAAACGGAAACAAGCACCGGATAGTGAAGAGGAAATAATCATAAAAATGAAAAAGGTTAATGGATCATTCTGGATTTGAGAAAAGAGGTATAGATCATGAGCAATGAAATGAAAAATAAGAAAAGACCTGTGGTTTTTATGACAGGAGCAGGCGGAGGAATGGGCTCTGAGAGCTTTAAGCAGATGCTCCCGGATATAGGAAAAAAATATGACCTTATAGTTTTTGACAGGGATACAGAAAAAAATCATGACTTTTTTGACCCTTATAAGGGAACAAAGGGACTAACAATAGTATATGGGGATCTGCTTAATAAAGACGATGTGGAAAAGTGCGTTGAAATGTCGGACATGGTTCTTCATATAGCAGCATTGGTTTCACCTCAGGCAGATTACCATCCTGACAAAGCCATGAAGACAAATTATGGATCGGTAGTGAACCTTACAGAGGCTATTAAAAAATGTGGTAAGAAAGATACCTATAAGTTTGTTTATATCGGAACAGTAGCAGAAACAGGAGACCGCATGCCACCTATTCACTGGGGAAGAGTCGGAGACCCAATAAAGCCCAGCGTGTTTGACTATTATGCGGTATCTAAGATTGCAGCAGAGCGCCATGTTATCGAGAGCGGGCTTAAGTATTGGGTATCTCTTCGTCAGACAGGTATCATGGGACCTGCCATGGCAAAGATCAGAGACGCCATCCAGTTCCACAACTGCATTTATAACGTACTTGAATATGCTTCAGACAGAGACAGTGGAAGAGCAATGAGAAATCTTGTAGCCTTTGATGCTGATGGAAGTCTTGATGAAAGCTTCTGGGGACACATCTATAACATCGGTGGCGGAGAGAGCTGTCGTGTCAGCACACTTGATATGTACAAAGCTATGTATGGGGAGTTGGGATTTAAGAGCCTTGACCCGGTAATTGATCCCAAGATGTATGCCACAAGAAACTTTCACGGTCAGTATTATCTGGATTCAGATAAGCTCGAGAATTATTTACACTTCAGAAGTGACTCCATGCAATACTTCTATGACGCATATCTTAAGGAACTTGGCGGAGCAAAGACTGCAGGAAAGATCATCACCAAGTTCCCTGGCGGACAAAAGCTCATGGGCACCATCATCAAAGGTACCTTCAAGGAACTCCTCGATACAGAGCATGGCACCAAGCACTGGCTTGATAACAATATGGAAGATCACATCGATGCTTACTGGGGAAGCAAAAAGGCCTGGGAAGCACTTCCTGAAAAGGTCAGTGAGATGGAAGAGTTTACCGACTGGGATAAGGTGGTCCACATCGACCATGGCTATGATGAGAGTAAGCCTGAATCAGAGCTGACGCTTGAAGATATGAAAGATGCTGCAAAGTTCAGGGGCGGTACCTGCGACTCTACAGAAATGAAGACTGGAGATTGGAAGACTCCTCTTGAGTTTACCTGCCAGTTCGGGCATCACTTCAAAGGAAGCCCAAGACTGATCCTTGAGGGCGGACACTGGTGCGACGAGTGCGAGAGAAAGTCCTGGAACTATGGAATGAGAGCTAGGAAGGACAAGTTCTTTGCTCAGGTTTGGAATCCTCTTCATGATGAGGATGAGATCCGCGAGTATCCAAAAACAGTAAGCGAGTTGGAGGTATGAGGGGAAAGTAATTTCTGCTGGAATACAATAACAAGTTGGGAGAAGAACGGGTGGTTACAAGGATTAACAGGATTTTTGAAAAGCCTCTTTTATCCTCCAGGATAAAGAGTGAAGATACTACAGGAAGCGAGCGGATACTGGGATATCTGCTGGCTCCTTCAGGCGCGCTACTTTTAAACGGCATTCTGGCAACCAATTTGAATGTCTTTTACACGGATGTTCTGAAGTTGACAACTGTCTGGGGAGGTGTTTTCCTGGCAGTTTTTCCGATCATATCAAGGGTGCTGAGTGCATTTATAAATCTGTTTATCGGAAGTGCCATAGACAGAACCCGGACAAAGGAAGGCAAGGCGAGACCATGGCTTCTTTTGTCGGCGCCATTGATACTGATAAGCGGAATACTGCTATGCATAGTTCCAAGCAGTAATCAGACCATTCAGATAGCATGGGTGATCTTTACATTTAACCTATATTACGGTCTGGCATTTAATCTTTTTAATATGAGTCACAGTCTGATGGTTCCCCTGTCAACGCGAAATATTAAACAGAGAGGGAGCCTTTCTGTGCTGAATAACGTGGCTTCAACCATGATGACGGGTATCCTGGGAGCGCTCTTTTTCCCGGCTGTTATCCTGCCTGTGATCGGAGTAAATCAAAAGCTCTGGCTTATTACCATTTCAGCCTTATCAATTCTGGCATTCCCGCTCATTATCATGGAGTATTACTTTACAAGGGAACGCATTACGCTGGAGGATTCGGGGAACACAAAGAAAGAGGCAGTGGGCAGCAAAAAGCAGCTGAAAGCTATCTTTTCGGACAAGTACAGTATTCTGATCTTTGCATACTTTACGATTAATCTTATAGCAGCGCAGCTTAAGAACACTTCGCTTGTCTATTATTGCAACAACGTTCTGGGAGCCTACAATGATGGCTATACACAGACGCTGGTTTCGGTTGTAGGTGGGCTTCCGATGGGAATAGGGCTTTTTGCCGTCTGGCCGATTGCAAATAAGTTTGGAAAAAAGAATACGACGGTTTTAGGATTCATCCTTCTCTCAATAGGAAGTATTATCTGTTTTATAGCGCCAAAGAGCCTTCCGATCGTTCTTGGAGGACAGTTCATAAAGAATATTGGCGCACTGCCTTCAGCTTATGTTTTTATGGCTCTTTTTGCTGATGTGCTTGATCACCTTGAGTGGAAGAATGGCTTTAGATGTGATGGAATGGCTATGTCGGTATATTCTATCATCACTACGATTTCAGCCGGGATTGCTACAGGAGTCTTTAACTTGGGCCTGAGCACTACAGGATATGTGGCGCCTTCCTTTGATGCTGTTACGGGAATGACTACTTCTGTTATTCAGAATGCCGCGACCCAGAATGTGATTACATTTTTCTTTGTGGGTCTTGAGGCCATAACAGGAATAATCTGTGCACTGCTCCTCGTCGGCCTGAACGTTGAAAGAGATATACATAAGGAGCAGGAGGAGATCCTTTTAAGAAAAGCTGCAGAATCATGTTGCTAAGAGTCAGGTCAGTAAGGTGACTGCTTAGGATATGCTCTTTCTATACTCCTTGGGTGTCATCCCATATTTCTTTTTAAAAACATTCTGGAAATAACTCTGGGAAGAAAAACACAGATATTCACTGATCTCACTTATGGAGCGATCAGAGTAGTGGAGGAGGCTTCTGGCTTCCTCCAGTTTTTTTCTCATGATAAAAGAGCTGATGTTAAAGCCCAATTCTCTCTTGAATTTCTTGGAGAGGGTGCTTCGCTCCATGCCAAGGTGATCAGCAATCTCTTCTACAGAGATGTCCTGATTGACGTGATTGGAGATATATTCGATGGCCCTGTAGATATCAATGGGCATTCCGGAAGGAATCTTTGCTTCCGAAACTCTCTTGGTAAAGTCCATAGCTGCCGTGGCATTAAGGAATGTGATGGCCGCAGAGTCCGTAATCTTTTCCGCCTCCTGGATATAGGAGTCGGAGAGAAGATACGCTGTTTCCACATCCAGTCCGCCTTCAACAGCTTTTCTGGTGATGATGGCGATGGAGCTGATAAAGATGTTCTTGGCCTGGCGCAGTGAGTCACCCGCCACTTTTCCTTCAGTTATCCTTGGCGCATTTTTGAAGAATGCTTTGAGGCCTTCCACGTCACCTCGCTGAATGTATCCGTAGTATTCCTTCTCAAAGAGATACGTATTGTGGAAACGCTCATTTTCCTTGATATCCACAAGTTCTCTTGTATGCTTTCGACCGATAGCTTTCTCTTTTCCCTGATCAAATACGTTGAACTTGGAGATAATGTCTATGGTCTCGCCATTCAGTTCCCTGTTGATCAGGGCAAGGATATTGAAAAACTGAGAGTATGAAAACAGAGGAGTCTTGCGATAGAACTCCTCTATTCCCAGCTTGTATTCCACAGGCAGAGAGTACTCTTTTATCATGTGATCGATGATGTCAGAGGTTATTGTGACATTGCTTACAGGTCCTACGATTATGGTTTCACCGGTGTTAAAGTTCTGTATTATTCCTAAAAAGAGAAAGTCTTCTGTGGATCTGAAACTGACATTCTCGTTACTTTCTGTAAGAAGCCCCTTATATACAGAGATAAAGTCCACCGGCAGCTCATTTGCAGGGAATGCCATAATAAGCTCGTCTTTCCTGAAGTAGTGGACAGGAATATATGCCGCGTTGTATAGAAGATTTAGGAAGTCTTCGATTTTTCTTTTTCCAGCCATTATAATTCACCTAATTACAAATAAATTCACGTGCTTGCAATAATATTATCTACAGATACACTACAATGTCAATAAAGAAAGAGATGCACTGTGTGTGATATTTAGAGGAGGATACAAAGAAATGGCAAAGAAACCACTTGGACTCGATAAATCCGGTGTCCAGAAAGTAATGAGAAAGGGAGATTATTTTGCGGACTCTTTGGGACAGTTCGCCCTTAATTCAATGTCAGGTCTTGTCGGACAGCTGACATACTTCTACACAGATAAGGCTGCGCTGGCTGCGGGAGCTGTTGCAACAGTATTCTTTATCTGTAAGATCATTGACGCGTTCACAGATGTGATCATGGGAAACATCGTTGACCATACTAAGCCCGGAAAAGAGAAATACAGACCATGGCTTTTAAAGATGGCTATTCCGGCTCTGGTAATACTAATCATGCTCTTTACGGTGCCACAGGGTGTTTCGGATTATGTTAAGATAGCTTATATGTTCGTTACGAACATCCTTTTAACTGCAGTTATCTATACAGCAATCGCTATTCCATACGGTTCGCTTCTGGTTGTGAGGACAAACAGCCAGGAAGAGCGAGGCAACATGGGAATCTGGCGTGCAGCAGCCGGCTATGTTTCAGGAATGGTAATTGCTATGGGAATCATTCCTATCACTAACATGCTTGGCGGTGATCAGGCAGCCTGGATCAAGTTTGGGGTTGGCTTTGGACTGATGGTAGTTCTTGCACTTCTTATCTGTTACAAGAAGGCAAGAGAGTGCGCTGTTGAGACCGGAAAAGAAGCACTTCCTGCAGATCAGCAGGATGATGAAGAGCCGGTTCCGTTTAAGGAAGCTTTAGGAAACCTTTTCCGCAATAAGTACTGGGTAATGATCCTTATCATGGGTGTTATGTCAAATATCTCTTATGGTATAGGCGGATCTTCAGGAGCTTATTATTGCAAGCTTATCTACGGCGACGACAACCTGACCGGTATTCTCGGTGCAGTTGGTCTTTTGCCTACACTGATCGGATTTATCGCTGTTGGTCCTATGATCAAGAAGCTTGGCGTAACCAGAACGCTTAAGGTTTCATTCTTTATCGGCATGGTTACTACAGCACTTCGTATCATAAATCCATCAGCCTTCTGGTACAACACAATCCTTGGATGCTTTGCAACATTTGCTAACATCCCTATGATGTGCCTTATGGGTGTTATGACTGCCATGACAATCGATTACAATGAGTATAAATTCGGTAAGAAGATGGTTGGTACAAGTAATGCAGCAAGTGGATTTGGCGGAAAAGTCGGTTCCGGTCTCGGGGCGTCACTTGTAGGCTGGTGCCTGGCAGTTGCAAGCTACGATGGCCTTGCAGAGGTTACTACACCTGCAGTAAGACAGGCAGTATATACCTTTGGTATCTACATTCCACTTTTACTGTTTGTGGTAATGTTCATTCTTACTCTTTACTTTGACCTTGAGGCTAAGCTTCCTTCAATGAGAGAAGAGATCGCGAAAAGAAAAGCTAATAAGTGATACGGAAATTTGAGGCGGTGAAATTCCGCCTCAAAAACCATTTATGGAAGAGGTGTAAATATGCAGCAGTATGAAAATGATCATTTAAATCTGGTACTGGATAACGCAGCCGAGTGCACTGTGCTTCTTAAAAAGAACGGGAAATTTCCCTTAGAGAAGCCTTGCAAAATAGCAGCCTACGGCTCAGGTATGCGCTATACGATCATAGGTGGCACCGGGTCAGGAGAAGTCAACACCAGATTTTCATATACGATTGAAAAAGGTTTGGAAAAAGAGGGCTTTGAGATCACCACAAAGAAGTGGCTTGATGAGTATGACGAGGTGAGGAAAACCGCCAAGAAAGAGTACTATAAGACTCTTAAGAAGGAAGCCAAAAAGAAGCATGAAAACCCCATCATGTATCTAATGGGAAAAGAGCTTTTGGAGCCCTGCCACGGAATGGCTCTTGATGCTGAAGGCGGTGATGTGTGCATCTATGTTCTTTCAAGAAATTCCGGAGAGGGGAGCGACAGGAAGGTCGTAGAAGGCGATGTAAAACTCACAAGATCAGAAGTGAGGGACATCATTGCTTTAAATAAGAAATATGACAGATTCATGCTGGTTCTTAATGTTGGAGGACCGGTGGATCTAACACCGGTTATGGAAGTTGGAAATATTCTCATTTTGTCACAGCTTTGCTCTGACATGGGAAAAGTGCTCTCCGACATTCTTACAGGCAAACAGAATCCTTCAGGGAAGCTCTCCACAACCTGGGCAGCTTTTGAGAAATACTCAGCTGAGGGCACATTTGGCGATTTCAATGACAATGAATACAAAGAAGGCATTTACGTGGGATACAGGTATTTTGATACCTTTGGGCATAAGGCTCTTTTCCCGTTTGGCTTTGGACTTTCTTATACAGACTTTGAAATCAGCTGTAAGGACGCAGAGGCGAAAGGCAGCGTAGTCACCCTCAAAGCTGTTGTAAAGAATACAGGATCTGCCGCAGGAAAAGAGGTTGTTCAGGCCTATGTGACACTCCCAGAAGGGGAACTTCCCAAGGCATATCAGGAACTGGCAGGCTTTGCAAAAACAGGTCTTCTTGCACCGGGTAAAGAGGAAGAGATTGTGATTTCTTTTGACCTTAAAGACCTTTCTTCTTATGACGAGAAGAGCGCCTCATACATTCTTGAAAAGGGTGAATATATCGTAAGAGTCGGAAACAGCAGCGCAAATACGGAGGTCATATGTGTGGCCGGCCTTGATGAGAAAGTTACTGTTCTTAAGACAAAGAATTGCCTTGGCGATCCTGGATTTAAAGATATTACAGCGCCTTCCTTTGACAGGGGGAATGTTCCTGCTAAGGCTAAGAGAATCCTTATTGATGCAAAAGACTTCTCCTGCGGCGAAGTTTCTTTTGACAGGGAATATGAGATTGATGATAACGTAAAAGAACTTTCGGATGAAGAACTGTGTTTTTTGGAAATCGGTGGATTTGACCCAAATGCCAAGGGCCTTTCAATAATCGGGAATGCTGCAACTCATGTGGCAGGAGCAGCAGGTGAGACTACTTCTTTGCTTGAAAACAAAGGCATTAAGCCACTTATCATGGCCGACGGACCTGCGGGACTCAGGCTTTCCCTTGAGTACTACGAGGATGAAAAGGGTGCTCACGGTGCAGGCGAAGCAGGGATGATCCCCGAGAGCATGCAGGAAGCCATGGGCCCGGTGGCCAGATTCATAGCAAATCTTTTAACCGGCGGAAACAAAACCCCAAAGGGAGTAACTATAAAGGAACACGCTGCAACCAGGATACCCATCGGCACAGCCATCGCACAGAGCTTCAATGTGGAGCTTGCTGAGAGCCTGGGCGATATTGTCGGAGATGAGATGGAGCGTATGGGAATCAATCTGTGGCTTGCTCCTGCGCTCAACATCCACAGGAGCATCCTTTGCGGAAGGAACTTTGAGTATTATTCAGAGGATCCGCTTGTATCGGGACTTATGGCAGCGGCCATCACCAGAGGAGTTCAAAGGCACAAGGGCTGTGGCACAACCATCAAGCATTACGCAGCCAACAACGCTGAGACTAACCGTTACTGCAACAACTCCCATGTGAGTGAGAGAGCTATGCGAGAGATATATCTCCGCGGTTTTGGAATCTGTGTAAGGCTTTCACAGCCTCACGCTTTGATGACCAGTTATAACCTCTTAAATGGCACACATACAGCCGAGTACAGAGGGTTAATAGAAGATATTCTTCGCTGTGAGTTCGGCTTTGATGGAATAGTTATGACCGACTGGGTGATGAGCATGATGGACAGCAAGAACTCCATCTACAGAAACTCATTGTCAAATGAAGTGGCAAAGGCCGGTGGTGACCTGTTTATGCCCGGTGGCAAGAAGGACTATGAGAATGTTTTAAATGCGCTTAAAGCCGGAACTCTTGACAGAAAGCAGCTTGAGATAAACGCCTCCAGAGTTATAAAGATGGCTGCGAAACTGGCCTGACTTCCCAAGTGAGAGGAATAATAAAATGAATTTATATGACCTTAGAATAGAATATGACAAAGCTCCTTTCGGACTTTCAGTAAAAAATCCAAGGTTTTCCTGGAAACTTAAGTCCGGCAGGACCGATACCATGCAGAAGAACTATCGCATTGTTGTCACTGAATCTGATAGCGGAAACACTGTCTGGGACAGCAAGTTGATAGAGTCAGATGCATCAATACATGTGGAGTATGCGGGAGATGCTCTTTTAGATGAGACGGCATACAGTGTTCACGTGGAAGCCTGCGACAATCATGATGAAAAAAGCGAGATTGAAGGCGGTTTCGTTACCGGTATATTTGACCCTGCAAGCTTTCAGGCGCGCATGATCACCCACGACTTGTCAGAGGATAACAAGAGCTGTCCTGTGTTCTACAGTTCTTTTGCTACCAGGAAAAAGGTTAAAAGAGCTGTTGCCTACGTCACAAGCTACGGCGTTTATGAGATGAGCGTAAACGGAAAGACTGCAGGAGACCTGAGAATGGCTCCCGGGTGGACCAGCTACAAAAACAGGCTTCAGTATCAGATCTATGATATTACTGAGCTTATTGATAAAAGAAACTTCGTTGAGATCACAGTTGGAAACGGATGGTATAAGGGCATCCTTGGATTCACTCTAAAGCCCAATAATTATGGTGACAGGGTTGCTGCTTTTGCTGAGATTCACGTTTTCTATGAGGATGGAAGCTGCGACAAAATCTTTACTGATGAGAACTGGGGCGTAAGAGAAGGGCAGATTCTATCAAGTGAGATCTATATGGGAGAGTCGGTAGATACCACAAAAGCTGATTTTGCAGAGGGTAAGGTATCAGTAACGGAGTTCGATCCAAAGACCCTTGTTGCCCAGGAAAATGAGCCTGTCAGGGTAACAAAGAGGCTTAAACCCGTAAAGATATTTACAGATCCCGAAGGCAATAAGCTTGTGGATTTCGGGCAAAACCTTACAGGTGTTGTTGAGCTTAATATAAAGGGCAAAAAAGGGCAGAAGGTAACAGTTAAGCATGCTGAGACCCTGGATAAGAACGGAGTCTTTTATCCTGAAACTTTGCGAAAAGCCGTGTCCATAGATGCGTTTGTGCTTAATGGAGAGAGGCAGGTTCTTTCACCTAAATTCACTTTCCATGGCTTCAGGTATGCGAAGATCGAAGGCATTGAGGATCTCACAGAGGACATGTTCACAGCTCTGGTGATCCACTCTGATATGGAAGAGATCGGAGATTTTGAGTGCTCAAATAAGAAGGTCAATCAGCTCTATAGCAATGTGACCTGGAGCTTTAGGGATAACTTCCTTGATGTTCCGACAGATTGCCCTCAGAGGGACGAAAGGCTCGGCTGGATGGGAGATGCCCAGGTTTTTTGCTGGACTGCTTCAGAGATCAGAAACACAGCCAGGTTCTACAGCAAATGGATGAAGGATATTGGTGCCGAGTCATCTCTTGAAAAGGGTGTGCCTCATGTGGTTCCGGATATACTGGGCTCCTACAGTTCGTCAGCCTGGTCGGATGCAGCTGTTATCATTCCATGGGCTGTTTATCAGACCTATGGCGATACAAGGATTCTTTCAGATTCCTGGCAGTGCATGCATGAATGGGTTGATCATATAAGGAATCACTGCGGCGATAACGGCCTTTGGCAGACCGGCTTTCAGTACGGTGACTGGCTTGCGCTGGATAAGGAGGAGATGGCTGACAGGACCGGTGCGACAGACAAGTATCTTATAGCAAATGCTTACTATCTGTATGTGACCGATATTGTGAGAAAGACAGCCAAAGTTCTCGGACATTCCGATGCCGAAAAGAGCTACTCTAAGCTTTATGAAAAGACCCTTGAAGCTTTCAGGAGTGAGTATTATACCTCGACAGGACGTATCGTAAGTGAGACACAGACCGGGGCAGTGATATCTCTTTTCTTCGGACTGGCAAGAGAAAAGGACAGAAAGCGAATCCTTGATGCTTTGGTTGAAAATATAGCTGCACACAAGAATCACCTGGTGACAGGTTTTGTAGGAACTCCATACCTTTGCCATGTGCTTTCCGAGAACGGCGCTCATGATCTGGCAACAGTTCTTTTCATGCGTGAGGACTATCCTTCATGGCTCTATGCCGTAAATAAGGGGGCAACAACGATTTGGGAGAGATGGAACTCCATCACCCCGGAGGGTGACTTTGATGTGTCCGGAATGAACTCTCTTAATCACTATGCCTATGGTTCGATCGCAGACTGGATGTTCAGGAAGATAAGTGGAATCGAGCAGCTTGAGCCCGGATACAAGAGATTCAGGGTAAAGCCGATGCTGGTGAAGGGCATTTATTCTTTCGACAGGTCTTTTGAAACCATGTACGGAACCATAGAGAGTCATGTGAGCTGCAAAGATAGAAGGATAAAGGTTAAGGTTGTTGTTCCGGTTAATACTACGGCTGAGTTGACCCTTCCTGAGCAGACTGAGACTAAGGTGCTTGGTTCCGGAACCTATGAGTTCGACTATGCTACTGATACGGATCTGACTGTGGAGAGATACAGCATGGAGAGCACTCTTGGCGAGATATTGCAGAATCAGCTTGCAAAGGACATGTTTGAACAGTTTGCTCCGGGAATGCTGGATAATCCCATGATCGGATATGCCATGGGCATGACTCTTACGGAGATGCTGGTTCAGGCTCCTGAAGCAAAGCCTATGTATGAAGCTGTAATAGCAGCTCTTAATGTGCAGGAAAAAGCAAATAACCAGGGCGCGGCTTTTGATGGAGATATAAGAAATGAAGGCAATCAGACTACGAACAGAATATCTTGTTAATCCCCTGGGGATTGATGTACAGCACCCAAGACTTATGTGGAACTGTGAGGGCGGCGTTAAGCAGAGCGCCTATCAGATCGTCACTGATAACTGGGACAGCGGGAAGGTTGAAACATCTTCTATGCACGCGTTTTATCCAAAAGAGCTTGCAGACAGGGAGAGGGTTAATTGGAAGATCAGGCTCTTTGATGAAAACGGCGTTGCGGGAGAGTGGAGCGAGAGCTTTTTTGAGATGGGAATATCATCCTGGGAAGCTAAATGGATTACCGGGGATTATAAGGTCAACAGGAATGATAGATATCCGGTGGATCTGTTCAGAAAAGAATTTAAGGTTGAAAGCCCCGTTGAAAAAGCAAGGCTCTATATTACTGCCTGCGGAACCTATGAAGCAAGGATCGGCGGTGAAAAGACCGGGGATTTTTACATGGCTCCGGGACATACCGATTACAGAAGACGCGTTCAGTATCAGACCATAGACGTGACGGGGCTTGTAAAGACCGGCAAAAACGAGATTACTTTGCAGCTGGCAGATGGCTGGTATCGCGGAAGCTGTGGGGCCTGGGGACTTAAGAACCAGTACGGCATAAGGACCAAGATTCTGGCACAGCTTGAGTTGACCTATACAAATGGTGTAAAGAACGTGATCGTAACAGATGATAGCTGGGACTGGTGCAGCGACGGTACGATTCGTTTTGCAGACAACAAGGATGGCGAAGTGGTGGAGGCTTTCAGGGTTCCGCTGTTTAGAGGAAAGGCCAAAGCCACAAAGTACAGCGTCCTTCCAACTGCCTCAAACAATGTCCCGGTTACAGAGCATGAGCGTTTTAAGCCTGCGCTTATTACGACGCCCGCTGGGAAGAAGGTTCTTGATTTCGGACAGAATATTGCCGGAATAATCTCTTTTAACCTGAATGCGAAAGCAGGACAGAGAGTACTTCTCAAGTTCGGGGAAATGCTTGATTCGGATGGAGAGTTCACCCAGAAAAACATCCAGCTTAAGAAAAAGAACGGATATACTACGCCTTTGCAGCAGGTGGAGTACTTCTGCAAAGACGGAGTTAATGAATATAAGACAACCTTTGCGGTTTTTGGATTCAGGTATGCCCTTGTGGAGACTGAAGCGGAGTTTAAGGCTGAGGATTTTACGGCTATCGCAGTGTACTCGGATATGGAGCAGACGGGGTTTTTTGAGAGTTCCGATGAACTTTTGAATAACCTTTTTGAAGCAACGGTGTGGTCAGCAAAAGGTAATCATTTGGATATCCCTACAGACTGTCCAACCCGTGAGAGACATGGATGGACAGGAGATGCACAGATCTTCTTTGAGACTGCAGCATACATGTTTGACTTTGCTGCATTTTCAAATAAGTACTTGCATGATGTATATGATCTGCAGTCCGGTAATGGTAAGCTTCCCCAGATAGCACCTGCAGGAGGTGTTGATAAATACATGAACGCCATGAATGGATCCGTTGGCTGGTCTGATGTGGGAATTCTGATCCCCTACAGATTCTGGAAGATGTTTGGGGATGAGTCCATGATCAGGGAGTTCTATGACCGCATGGCAAGGTATGCCAGATTCATGGAAAAGAGATGTGGAAAGAGCTCAAAGATCTTTGGAGAAAAGATAAAACTTTCAGAAGAGAATGCGAAGTACCTGGTAAATGCAGGCCAGAGTTATGGTGAATGGGCTGAGCCTGAGGATGTCTGCGCCTTTAAGTGGCAGGATTTTGTAGCTCCACATCCTGAAGTGTCAACTGCTTACACTGCTTATGTACTTGGGCTTATGGCTGAAATTGCTGATGAACTGGGGCATGGCAGCGATGCTGAGGAATTCCGCTCATATTCAGAAGGATGCAGGAAAGCCTATCAGGAGCTGGTTTCCGGCGGTAAGTACACTCTGGATACTGACAGACAGGCCCAGCTTGTAAGACCGCTGGCGCTTGGTCTTCTTAATGATAAACAAAAGGAATATGCAAGGAAGAGACTGATCACAGCTCTGGAGAATTATGGATGGAGACTGGGAACAGGCTTTTTGTCATCACCACTGATCCTGTTTGTACTTGCTGAGTATGATATTGATTCAGCCTATAAGCTCCTAGAGAACAAGGAGATTCCCGGATGGCTCTCCATGCCAAAAAATGGCGCTACGACCATCTGGGAGAACTGGTCAGGACCATTCAACACTCAGGGAGCAGGTCTCGGATCTTTGAACCATTACTCCAAAGGTGCTGTCTGCGAGTGGCTCTTTAAGTCCATGTGTGGAATAAATGTTGATGGTGAAAACCGCTTTGTAATCTCACCAAGACCCGGAGGAAGTTTCACATTTGCCAAGGCTTCATATAACAGCGTCTTTGGTAAGGTGGAGAGTGACTGGGAAAAGAAGGATGGTAAGGTTGTATACAATGTTGTTATCCCCGCCAATTGCGAGGCTAAGATCATTCTCCCCGGGGGAACAGAATTAACAGCCGGACCCGGAGAGCATTTTTTTGAGGAATGAGTGGCATGAGCCTATGTGTGTGCTAGGGGGGTGAATATAATATGAAATCCAGTGCTGCCATGTGAATATCATTGTCCGGATGGAGAGCCTCATTACGTTAATGGGGAGTTATTTGTATATCCAAGTTAAGTCTGAAGAGGCACTTCCTGCTTATCAGGCATCTATGATCTGGTGCTTGAGACAGTTCTTTGCCAGAATCCAACCATTTGGATCTCCAAGAACGAGTATCCGACAAATCTTGTTAAGTCCAAGTTCCTGAAGCTTAACCATATGCATCTTGAGTATGTTATGGGATGTATGAAGGATAATACCACCAAGGTGCGGAATATAAAGAACTATCTTCTATCAGCTCTTTTCAATGCACCTACTACTATGGGGAGCTATTACCAGTCAGAGGTCAGTCATGATCAGGCATACAGAGCCATGTAAACACATTTGACATATGTGTTCGACACTCATATAATCAAAATATAACATGACTGTTCAACACTCATAGGAGGATGAAGATATGCCAAGAGTAAATCTATCACTTACACAGGATATGTATGATCGTATCGAGAAAGAAGCCAAGAAGCAGAACATCACAGTCAATTATTATATCTGCGAGATGCTGGAAGAGCGCTTTGGTAAAAGAACTACCTACGACTATACAGTGGCCGTTGGCGAGATGATCAAGGAAGCCAAGAAGATGGATAAAGAGTTCACTCTGGCAGATCTTCCTACTTTTGCAGATGTGAATGAGGTACTTGTAGAGTACAAGATCAAGGAATCACCGGCTCAGATAAGAGCCCGTCTTGGCAAGATGTTTAATGAGGCAGTCAAGAAGGGTACAGCAAAAGGAGTCGAGAGAGCCACAACAATAAAAGATGGCGAAGAGCAGCTCAAGTTCTATTGCAGGGCTGCAGTGTATGTCAACAAATTGAATCAGATTAAAAAGGGTGACAAATAATGTGGGATGAAGATAAGTTTTTCTTTAATAGACACGATAGCGTATCAGATAGTGTTTCAAGCAGTGCTGCCGGCGCTCTGGGAGGTCTTGCTGCTATTCCGCTTGCATTGGTCCTTTCAGCTGTTGGGATTCTCATTATGAGGATTGATATCCTCAATGCTGCCAGTGCTGGCTTTATTCCATTATTCCTTACTCGTAACATGGGATTGGATTCAAAAACGTGTCTGATTATATATGGGGTAACTGTAATTGCTACGCTCATTCTTGAACACTGTTTTACTATTGCCAAGATTATGGGAAGTATTATTGGCTGTCTGGTTGTCGCTTTTCTATGCTATGAACTTAGTGATGTGACACCTATGAACACACGGCTGATAATTACTGGAGTTGGAACAGTTATAACTATTTTGCTTAATATCAGATTCTGGAGAAGATAATCACAATAATACACGATTTTGAAGTCATCTAGCAGATAAAACTGCCAGATGACTTTTTTTATTTTTTGAAAACGGATATAGTAGAAGATAAATATCTGAAAAGTGTTGGAGGCGTAATGGTGCGTAGAATTGAAACTGAAAGACTCATTCTAATAATAGTGCAGGAGAACAGCTTCACGGAGGCTGCGGAGATATGCCATATTAAGCGTTCCGCTTGCTATCGTTCTTCCTATGTTATTTGGAGTTGAGGGAGTTCTTTTCTCAGCTCCTGTAGCGGACATTGTAACATCAGTAGCTGTTGTTCTGACGACAAGAAGTGTAATTAAGGAGCTTGACTCAAAGAGCACTGTTGTAGAAACAGCTGCCGAAAAAGCACAAGCGGCTTGATTTGCAAAGCCACTTGCTTGGAATAGTAACTTTTATTTACTATATATGCTTAATTCTTTTGCAGATCCTGATTAAAATTGACTAAAGGAGGAATCGCAATCATCACATTGATTGCATGTTTTTTATAGAATATGTATAGAGTCAAGAGAATAATACCATACGCTTGTACAGTTCTGTTAGTAGCGCTGATGACACTATTTGCAGAAACTTTAAATGAGAAGGAGATTATATTTCCTGAGATAACAGCATTAGCAGTTGGATATATGGTGGCAAAAAATAGAAGCTGGAAGGTTAATGGAAAGCGTATGCTTTCACTGATAACAGGCTGTGCGGTAATAGGAGTGTGCATTGTAAGATTTGTTACGTTTGATACGTATATCGAAGTGATTTTGGCATTCACAATCGCTCAGGTAATCTTTATGTTTTCAGGAACCACGTTTGCACCATTTGTCTCAGCAATAGTGCTCCCGGTGATGATGCATACTACAAGTATAGTGTATCCTATAGCTGCATTTGTACTGACATTACTTGTAATATTGTTTCATAAACTTTTTCTATTTCAGGGAATCCGAGCAGATGAGGAATATGTTCCTGTGATGCTGAATTCCAGGGACGATATGGTAGATACTTCCATTAGAATCCTTTGTGTGACAGTAATAGCCGGTGTTGCATTCAGAACGGGTTATAGATTTGTTGTGGCACCTCCGTTACTTGTGGCATTTACTGAGTTTTCCAGGCCAAGGAACAAAACAAGAAATATGCCAGTCAAAACGGTGGCAGTGATAACTGTGTGTGCCATAATTGGTGTGATTTCAAGATATTTCTTTGCTATTTGGATAGGGCTTCCTATTACGATTTCAGCAATTGTTGCTACAAGTGGTATGCTTATCGTTATTCATTTTACTAAGATGTATATGCCACCGGTTGGCGCTATTACCATGCTGAGCATGATAATATCTGAAAGCGTACTAATCACATATCCGATTCAGATTTTTGTAGGAAGTAGCTTGATTCTTTTTCTGTCCCGGATGATTTTCATGAGACGGCAGGATAACAAGCTTTATGAAAAAGAACATGAACTTCATGCAGAATGAGTTATAGGTTGTATTTCCTCACATATTGCACGGATCTCTTCACTGAAAACAGTATCTTTGGGCCAGATGAAGGTAAAATCATGTTTTACCCTAAAGTCGTCAAGGGGGATTGTTTTCAGATATCCGGCCTGCAGTCCTGATGCAACCGCTGCTTTATATAAAAAGGTGATGCCACAATCTTTTTCAATAAGGCTTATTATGGCATGCATGTTCTCCACCTGGGTAAAATTCCTAAAATCACTTGTGGAGTAATTGTTCAGGGCAAGAGCTCTTTCCAATATATTGCGCGTTCCTGAACCGGGTTCTCTTATAAGAATTCGCTCGGGAAAGAGATCTTTTATCACGCGTGGCTTCTGATTGAAAGAGTGCTTTGCCGAACAGACAGGAACGAACTCTTCTTTGCTAAAAAGCAGCGTTTCATAATCATTTTCAGGGAAATATCCTTCTACAAGTGCAAAATCTATAACACCGTCGGAGAGTTTTTTAAGAAGCTCCGATGTGTTGCCAAATGTAATCTTAAGATTAGTATCCGGGTGATTTTTTATGTAATCACTGATCGGATCAGCAATTATGTATTCTCCTATGGTCATGGTGACACCAAAAGAGATGTCTTTTAAGCCATGGTTATTCTTTGAAAGTATTTCTTTGAGACTTTCATCATCATTTTTTATCTGATTCATTTTTTTATACGGGAGTTTTCCGTTATCAGTTAGAAAAAGTTTTTTTCCATCCTGAGTAAACAGCTTTGTCCCGTATTCATTTTCAAGATGATGTATGTGCTGAGAAACAGCGGGCTGAGTAATATTCAGCTCCTTAGACGCCTTGGTGAAATTGAGGTGCCTGCAAACACATAGAAAGGTATCTATCCTGAAATCCAGCATAATCAGTCCTCCCTAACGATAAGAAATGTTTATGGATATATAATAATATATAATTTTATCTTTTTCAAAAGACAGAATAGAATAAGACCTGCGAAAGAACAGATTAAAAAGAGAGAGAGGTCTTGAGATGGATTTTTTGAAAAAGAATTACATGGGAGTAATAGTATGCTTCACTATTGCAGTTCCTTCATGGCTCCTGGGAAAGCGCTTCCCTGTCGTTGGCGGAGCGGTGATTGCAATCATTCTGGGCATGATAATAGCCCTGTTCTGGAATGACAAGGGGAAGGCGGCTGATGGAATAAAGTTTACATCAAAGATAATTCTGCAGGAGGCTGTTGTCCTCCTTGGATTTGGTATGAATCTTTCGGTCGTTCTTCAGACCGGGAAACAGTCACTTCCTATAATTATCTGCACGATTTCAACATCGCTTATCCTATCATGGATTCTTCATAAGGTTATGAATATCAAAGGAAACACAGCTACTCTTATCGGAGTTGGCTCATCAATATGCGGCGGCTCAGCAATTGCAGCTACGGCTCCTGTCATTGATGCGGATGATGATGAAGTGGCACAGGCAATTTCTGTGATATTTTTCTTTAACGTGCTGGCAGCACTTCTTTTTCCTTCGCTGGGAAAGCTTATAGGTTTTGATATCACAACAGGAGAGGCTTTCGGTATTTTTGCGGGAACTGCAGTTAATGATACTTCTTCCGTCACCGCAGCTGCATCAACCTGGGATAGTATGTGGAACCTGGGGAGTCAGACTCTTGATAAGGCAGTTACGGTCAAGCTTACAAGAACACTGGCTATCATACCTATTACACTGGTACTTGCGTATTTGAGGGCAAGGGAAGCAAAAAAGGATGGAAGTTCGACAAATGGCTTTAGCTTTAGAAGAGCATTTCCGATGTTCATAGTCTTCTTTGTGATTGCTTCAATTATCACAACTATTTGCTTGAGAGCAGGTGTCCCTTCTTATGTTTTTAAGCCACTTAAGGAACTTAGCAAGTTCTTTATAATAATGGCCATGGCTGCTATTGGCTTGAACAGTAACATAATCAAACTAATTAAATCAGGTGGGAAGCCGATTTTGCTTGGCGGCTGTTGCTGGATCGGAATAACAGTTGTCAGCCTTTTGATGCAGCATGTAATGGGAATATGGTAAAAGAAAAATAGGCGTTGACAAATACTCCCCCCTAGTATATATTGCAAATGGTAGGGGGGACTATTTTGTCGTCCCGTATTTATTGTCAAATTATGAACCAAAAAGACTATGAAATTTTTGGATGGACCTAGGGAATCCACCGCAAGCGGTACCACCCTTAGGTCGAAGAATGGAGGATACTCGAATGAAACTTGAAGAAATATTAAAGATGGTTGATCACACACTGCTTGCTCAGGGAAGCACATGGGATGAGATAAAAGAGATATGCGACGATGGTATGAAGTACCATACGGCTTCCGTATGCATTCCTCCATATTATGTGAAGAAAGCCCGTGAGTATATGGGCCCTGATATGCCTATAACAACAGTAATCGGATTCCCGAATGGAAATACAACAACTGCATCCAAGGTTTTTGAGACAAAGGATGCGCTTGCAAACGGAGCAACAGAGATCGACATTGTTATAAACATAGGGGAGCTGAAAGCTAAGAATTATAAGTTTGTTCTTGATGAGATCAATGAACTCAAAGAAGCCTGTGGCGACCATACCATGAAGGTTATCATTGAGTGCTGCCTTCTTACAGAAGAGGAGAAGATCAAGATGTGTGAGATTGTTACGCAGTCAAAGGCAGACTATATCAAGACTTCAACAGGTTTCTCAACAGGCGGTGCAACCTTTGAAGATATAGAACTCTTTGCAAAACACTGTGGTCCAAATATCAAGATCAAGGCATCAGGCGGTATTGCATCAATTGAAGATGCTGAGAAATTTATTGAACTTGGAGCACACAGACTTGGCACAAGCAGGCTGGTAAAGATTGCTAAAAGTATGTGATTTAGAAAAACTATAAAACACTGGAAATGGAATAATCAGTACATATGGACAGAAATAATATTTTGACTGAGTTTAAAAAATATACGGATCAACAGAATTGATGGCGTATCTGCAAAACTGAACCTCAAAAAGAAGCAAGCTGTTGTGAAGTACGAAAAAGAGGTAGAGGATGACACCTTGATAAAGGAGATAGAAGATCTTGGCTATAAGGTTGTTTCTGTACAATAAATAGCCGGGATATGATACTATTAGTCAACATATGAATAATAGGGAGATTACTTATGGCACATAAAAAGACAGTCAGAACAGCAGCACAGAAAAAGGCTCTGACCAACCGGTTGAAACGTCTGGAAGGGCAGATACGTGGCCTGGAAAAAATGATCGAGGATGACGTATATTGCAACGACATCCTTCAACAGTCCATGTCTGCAGCCTCAGCAATAGACGGCTTTAATCAGGAACTTCTTGGATATCACCTGAAAGGATGCGTTACGGACGGCATAAAAAATGACGATGAAGAAATCGTGGACGAATTATTGAAGACGATCCGTAAACTCATGAAATAAAAGAATTACATTCATGAGTAACTATTCCGCGATAATAAAATATGTAGGAGAAATATGCAGACATCTGAGAGTTTTCGATTAAGTGCATTATTATCCTTTTCAGGAGGATTACAGGATGCGTATACATATAATATGAGGGATAAAGTCTTTGCCAATGCACAGACCGGCAATGTTGTTTTAATGAGTCAGAACCTGATGCAGGGTAATTTTATGCAGGGGTTACACTATATGTGTCCGCTTTTTTCGTTTGCTGCTGGGATTTTTATAGCAGAGAGAATTGAAAACGAGTATAAATGTGCTGAAAAAATCCACTGGAGACAGATTATCATAATAATTGAAATGATTGCGCTTAGCATTGTCGGACTTCTCCCCATGGATATGAATATGATAGCAAATATGATTGTGTCATTTTCATGTGCCATGCAGGTGCAAACATTTAGAAAAGTACATGGATATGGATATGCAAGTACCATGTGCATTGGAAATCTGAGAAGTGGAACAGAGAGCCTTTCTAAATACCTTAGAGACAAAAACAAACAATCTTTGTACAAATCATTTCACTTCTTTGGAATCATTCTGATATTTGCTATAGGAGCAGGATTTGGCGGAGTAATATCCGGAATCATTGGGATAAAAACCATATGGATTTCGGTAGTCATACTGCTTATAGTTATCAATATGATGGTAAAAGAAGTAAGGTAAAATTGGCATACAATGCGCGGTTTGCTGGAGGCGATGGTTCAGCAGGTGCTATTCTCCAACTCCGCTAAAAATGATGGTCTAAAGGAATTTAAGATGAAAAATGTACTCTTGAGTGATGATGGTGATATAAAAGTTTATTCTGTTCCTGACATGGTAGAACAAACGCTGTGATGAATATGGAGGTACCACCGAGAACCGGACAAGATTTCCGCGGGAGATCATACAGGCAATCCGTAAGACGGCGGGTGAGGATTTTCCGATCTTCTATCGCATGAGTTCGGAAGAATATGTTCCTGGCGGACTTGAAATAGAAGAGGCGAAGCTGATTGCAAGGCTGATAGAGGATGCTGGTGCGGACTGTATCCATTGTTCACAGGGCGTATTTGCGACCGGACATATTATCATCCCGCCTGCGCCGGTTCCTGTCGGCGGCTTTGTCCATCACGCGGCCGAATTGAAAATGGTCGTGGATATTCCGGTTATCGCAGTCGGCAGAATCAATGACCCGATGCTTGCGGAAAACATCCTTGCATCCGGAAGCGCTGATCTTTGTACAATGGGAAGGGCTTCCCTTGCAGATCCCGAAATGCCGGAGAAAGCACGCAGGGGAGACTTTGCTTCGATCCTCCATTGCATCGGCTGTTAGGGAGTAGGAAAAAACTACTCTTGGAAGTGCCCGATGGATGAGCTTGAAATAGCAATGAATTTTGAGAAAATGACCAAGGATGAAGATCCGGAAGTCATTGTATCAATTATCAGAAGTATTGTTGAGAGAATTATTGTTACCCAGGAAGGCAAGGATAGTAATGTTCATCTGTTTCTGAAAGGACAGCAGGGTGAGAACTACGACGATTTTTTCGCCGATAGCGACACTCTCATCGATGCTGAATATCGCAGTGACGAGCTGTGTGATTCAGAAGGGTGTCGCAAACTGCATCCAACATATGCGGGAATACAACTCAGAAATGCCTGCGCAGAAATCATGGAAAAGCAGGGGTATGAGGAGCCGACGGGACAGGCGAAGATCACACCGGGATTCAATCTTTGGAGCAGGCGGAGGTAATGAGTCTTGCATCTCCAATGTTCTTCAACAACATTAGTGGCCCATTACAATCAGCAATAAGTAGAATTTACGCAATGGGTAAGCCGGAAAAACTTAAAAAGTGCGCCATGCTTCTAAGTAGCAGAATCGATGGGATTTATGAAGGTATTATGGAAATCCATAAAATCACAACAAAAATCCTGGGGGTAGAAGATATCGGGGTGATTACTTCTGTTGGAGAGCAAAATTCTATTCTCGAAAGAAGAAAAGAAATGATTGAACATGGTTTTGTGTCTGAAAAATTAAATGTAGGTGTAATAAAGGAAAAAACTTAATGAAATTAGGGAGTTTGGTAGAAGACTATAGCAGATGGAACACGTTATCAGATTCAGGTTTTTCGAGATGAATGATAGAACATAAAATCCGAAGTTATGATATGTGTGCTTGACAAAAATACTCCTATATCGTAGTATAAAACTACGATATAGGAGTATTTAATTATGAAGACAAATGGTGGATTTCTTGTTACAAAAATAAAACAGCTGGGTGATCGTATATTTGAAAGGATACTGGCAGAAAAAAACATTGATGCATTCAACGGAGCTCAGGGAAGGATTCTTTATGTCTTATGGCAGGAAGATGGTGTTCCTATTAAAATTATTTCCGAGAAAAGCGGACTTGCAATTACTTCACTTACAACCATGCTTGAGCGGATGGAAAAAAACGGACTGATAAGCCGCAAAACTGATGAAGCTGATAAGAGAAAAACTCTTCTGTTCCTCACGGATAAAGCCAAAGAACTTAAAGAAGCTTATGACTCCGTATCCAATGAGATGGGGAATATTTATTATCGTGATTTTACGGATAAAGAGATTCTTCAGTTTGAAGAGTATCTTAACCGCATCAGGGTAAACCTTGAGGAATGGAGTGACAAATGAGTATCTGTATTAAAGATCAGATTCAGAACATGAATCTTGTTATAGGGTGCACTGTTGGATGTCCGTACTGCTATGCCAGAAACAATACGAGGCGTTATCACATCATAGATGATTTTGAAAAGCCACAGTTTTTTCAAGGAAAGCTTCGTATGATGGAAAAGAAAAAGCCGCAGAATTTTCTGCTGACCGGCATGAGCGATCTCT